>CBDUSX010000236.1:0-5158 GCA_965369935.1 uncultured bacterium | reverse complement strand
CCGCCCTCTTAAACATGCGCGGGAAAAGCGGTAACATGAAGCGTTGAAACGCGGGCGGAGATCCGCCACCGCTTTTGGAGTGAGGCAATGTCCGGCCCGGACCTGGCGATATTCACGGTAAAGATCACCTTCTCGCTGATTGCGGTGATCCTGATTCTGTTCTTTCTGGTACGGCCCCTGGTGCGCACCTTGCGCGTCAAGCCGGACTTCCTGGACTCCCTCCAGTCCGTGCAGATGCCCATCGAGGAAGACGAGGAGTTGCAGATCCCCAGCGAGGATTCCAAGCCCGACCGGAGCGCCATGGTGCAACATGCCCGCAGCGACCCGGCCAAGGCCGCCTTGCTGGTCTCCCAATGGCTGAAGGAAAAAAAGTAGATGCCCGAACTGCCCGAGGTGGAAACCATCGTGCGCGAGCTGCATCCCCTGCTTGCGGGACGGGCGATCACGGAGGTGCGGGTGTTCCGTGGGGATGCGCTGGGGCCTTGCAGCGAGGCGGAATTCCGCGAATCCTTGTTGCACAGAAAGTTTCGCGAGGTAAGCCGCAAGGGAAAATTCCTGGTATTCGGGCTCGAGCCCTCCGGCTACCTGGTCGGTCATCTGCGCATGACCGGCAAGTTCATCGTATGCGCCCGGCCCGTGGCTCCGGAGCCGCACCACCGGGTTTGGTTCGGTCTGGACGACGGGGCGGTGATGATTTTCCAGGACATGCGCTGTTTCGGCACCCTGGCCGTGGTGGAGCGCCTGCCGGACTATGCGCCCCTGGGAAAGCTGGGCATGGACCCAATGTCGCGGGGCTTCAGCGGCCGCTGGCTCGCACGCGCGCTGGACAAGAGCAGGTCGCCCTTGAAGAACTGGCTGATGGATCAATCCAAGATCGCCGGGCTGGGCAACATCTACGCCGCGGAAATTCTCCACCGGGCCGGCCTCTCCCCGCTCCGGCCCGCCTGCCGGGTGAAGCCGGAGGAGGCCGAGCGGCTGCGCCGGGCCACCCGGGAGGTGTTGCGCCGCGCCATCAGCAAGAACGGCACCACCATCTCCGATTACAGGCGGGTGGACGAGAAGACCGGGGAATTCCAGAACATGCTGCGGGTCTACGGCAAGGAGCGGGAGCCCTGCCCGCGCTGCCGCACGCCCATCGCCAAAATCCGGCAACAGCAACGCAGCACCTTTTATTGCCCTTCATGTCAGGCCTGACGCGAGGAATGTTTGTCCGCGCCGCCCCGCCTCGATACGGCCGCGGGGCGGGCTGTCCTCCGCTGGTGGTGGTGCTGCTGGCGGTGCTGCTGCTGGCTGGGTTGTTGCTGCCGCCGGCCGCCGGGGCGGAGGGAGCGGGCGGGGAGGCCAGGCTGCGAAAGCAGCTGGGGCGGCTGGTGGCCGTGGGCGGCGTGGCGGTGGGGGATGGCGAAGATGGGCCGTTCATACACGCTCCCGGCACCTACGTCCCCGCCTCCATCATCAAGCTGGCCACGGCCCTGGCCGCGTTCCATTATCTGGGGCCGGACTATAGATTCAGGACGGAGCTTTTCCGCGACGGCGCGGGAAATCTGTACGTGCGGGGCTATGGGGACCCGTTTCTGGTCTCCGAGGAATGGGAGTTGATCGCCGGGGAATTGGCCGCCGCGGGGGTGTTCGGCGCGGAACTGGGCGATCTGGTCATGGACGAGTCCGCCTTCGCCCCCGGTCTGGCCATTGACGGGGCCAGCGACACCCTCAATCCCTATGACGCGCGGCTGGGGGCGCTCGTTTCCAACTTCAACACCATATTCGTGGAGGTGAAAACGGACGGGCGGGTGGTCACCGCTGAGGCGCAGACTCCGATCACGCCCCTGGCCCTGAAGGTGGCCGCGGGGCTTCCGCCCGGAAAGCACCGCATTAATTTTTCCCGGAGCGGGGCGGAGAGCCTGCGCTATTCGGGGGAGTTGGCCGCGGAATTCTTCCGGCGGGCCGGGGCGCGCATCATGGGCCGGATCAGGGCGGGGCGGGTGCCGCGCGGCCTGAAGCCCGTGTGGACGCACCGGGCCAGCCGCCCCTTGCGCGAGGGCGTGCGGGGCATGATGAAATTTTCCAACAACTACATCGCCAACCAGATTGTGCTGGTGATGGGACTCGAGAAAAAAGGCGCCCCGGCGCGCATGGAGGCAGGCACGGCGCTGGTGCGAAGGTACCTGCGGGAGCGGATCGGGCTGGCGGATGCTGAATTCCGCCTCGTGGAAGGTTCGGGAATTTCAAGGCAGAACCGCATTTCCCTGCGCGGCATGCTGAAAATCGTGGAGGCTTTCCGGCCCTGGATGGGCCTGTTGCGCAGCTACGGCAAGGCGCCCCGGCAATCCCTGGCCAAAACGGGCACTCTGACCGGGGTTTACAGCCTGGCAGGCTTCCTGCCGGGGCCGGAGGCGCGCCGGCGCCCGTTCGTGATCATGCTCAATCAGCCGCGCAACACCCGGGGCGCCGTTTACCGGCGCCTGTTGGCGCGCTTCGGCCTGCCGGTCACCGGAAAGCCATAGGCGCGGCTCCGGAGGCTGGGAAACAAAAAAGCCGGGACGGCCCGCAATATGGGCACGTCCCGGCTTCGGAACTTCAACTGACGGCTGAAACTACATCATGTCCATGCCGCCACCCATGCCCCCCATGCCGCCCGGAGGCATGCCGGGCATGTCCTTCTTCGGCTCGGGCTTGTCGTAGACCGAGGCTTCCGTGGTCAAGACCAGTCCGGCGACCGAAGCGGCGTTTTCCAGCGCCACGCGGGTCACTTTGGTGGGGTCAATGATCCCCGCCTTGATCATGTCCACGTACTCTTCCTTCTGGGCGTCGAACCCTTCGGTGTTGCTCTTGGATTTGCGCACCTTGTCCACGATCAGGGAGCCTTCCAGCCCCGCATTTTCCACGATTTTGCGGATAGGCTCCTCGATGGCCCGCTTGATGATCTCGGCGCCGACCAGCTGATCGCCGGTCAGACCCTTGGATTTGCAGCCAGCCTCCAGAGCGGAGGTGGACCGCAGGAGCGCCACGCCGCCGCCGGGCACGATGCCTTCCTCGATGGCCGCGCGGGTGGCGTTGAGGGCGTCTTCGACACGGGCTTTCTTTTCCTTCATTTCCACTTCCGTGGCGGCACCGACGTTGATTACCGCGACCCCGCCGGCCAGCTTGGCCAGCCGCTCCTGGAGCTTCTCCCGGTCGTAATCGGAGGAGGTTTCCTCGATTTGCGCGCGGATTTGGCCGATGCGGCCCTTGATTTCTCCGGAGTTGCCCCCACCGTCAATGATGGTGGTGTTGTCCTTGTCTATCACCAACCGCTTGGCCTGGCCGAGCTGGTTGAGCTGCAGGTCTTCCAGCTTCATCCCCATCTCTTCGGAAACCACCTGGCCGCCGGTGAGAATGGCGATGTCCTGCAACATGGCCTTGCGGCGGTCGCCGAATCCGGGCGCCTTCACCGCCGCTCCGCGCAGGGTGCCGCGAATCTTGTTCACCACCAGGGTGGCCAGCGCCTCGCCATCCACGTCCTCGGCGACGAGCAGGAAGGGCCTGCCGGCCTTGGCGATCTGCTCCAGCACCGGCAGAATGTCGCGCATGTTGCTGACTTTCTTTTCGGTGACGATCAGCACGGCGTCCTCGAGCACCGTCTCCATGCGGTCCGGGTCGGTGATGAAGTAGGGGGACAGATAGCCGCGGTCGAACTGCATGCCTTCCACCACTTCCATGGTGGTTTCCGCGCTCTTGGCCTCTTCGACCGAAATCACGCCGTCCTTGCCGACTTTTTCCATCGCTTCGGCAATGATATTGCCGATGGTTTCGTCGAGGTTGGCGGAAATGGTGCCCACCTGCGCGACTTCCTTGGTGTCCTTGACGGTCTGGGAGATTTTCTTCAGGTGCTCCACGACCATCTTCACCGCGATGTCAATGCCGCGCTTGAGGTCCATGGGATTGGCGCCCGCGGCGATGTTCTTGTTGCCCTGGATGATAATCGCATTGGCCAGCACGGTCGCCGTGGTGGTGCCGTCTCCGGCAATGTCGGAAGTCTTGGAAGCGACTTCCCGCACCATCTGCGCGCCCATGTTCTCGACTTTGTCTTCCAGTTCGATTTCCTTGGCCACGGTCACCCCGTCTTTGGTGACGAGGGGAGCCCCAAAGGATTTCTCAATCAGCACATTGCGGCCTTTCGGGCCAAGAGTAACGGCTACCGCTCTTTCCAGCTTGTTGATTCCGTGAAGCATCCGCGAGCGGTTGTCGCCATCGAATGTGATTTCTTTCGCAGCCATAGGACAATTCCCTTTTGCTTGAAAAATTAGGGTTAAAGAACACCCAGGATGTCGTCTTCGCGCATGATGATGTATTCATTGCCGTCAATGGTCACGTCATTGCCGGCATATTTGGAGAACAGCACACGGTCTCCCTGTTTTACATCCAGGGGATGCACTTTGCCGTCTTCGCTGCGCTTGCCTTTTCCTACGGCGACGACTTTGCCCTCTTGAGGCTTCTCTTTCGCCGTGTCGGGAATGATGATCCCGCCGGCTGATTTTTCCTCAGCTTCAATGCGTTCGACGATCACGCGGTCTTGCAAAGGTCTGATTTTCATACCATCCTTTTTCTGCTGGTTGTTGATGTTGGCATGGGCTCAAAAGCCGGCCCCGCATCTTGTCCGGTGACAGGGTGCGAGGGGACCATCCGCCCGGCACCACGAGGTCCGAAAAGTCCCTGGCGGAGGAGCGCGCGGCTGTTGCTGAATAGCGAGCCGCCAGCGCAACCAAGCCGTGGCCCGCAGCCCTCGCGGCTTGCAGACTACGCCTCAGGAGCCCTTCGGAATGCAGATTACTAGCACTCCGGCATAACGAGTGCTACTTCACTGTATAATACATTAGCCTAGACCAATTTATCCGTCGCCGCAAGAGTCAGATTTGATAAATCAAATAGCGGCGACCTTGGACGGATATGGGCTCTGCGGTGGGCAAAACTGGCGCAGGGCAAGAAAAAACGCCTTGCCGGCAGAGTGTTTTTCGGCCGACAAGGCGTAATTTCATTCATCCGCACCCGGCTCAACCCATGGGCTGACCGGAGCGGATGGATAGGCGCAACTACCGCCTTACCACTTCTTCTTCTTGGCCCCGCAAGGATTGCACGGGTTGCAAGGATTCTTGGCCGCGCAGGGATTGCACGGGTTGCA
>CBDUSX010000235.1:0-5206 GCA_965369935.1 uncultured bacterium | reverse complement strand
CTGGCCGCCGACACGTCCGTTGCGAACGAGCCGGCCAAGCGCTAGACTGGCTTTGCACGCGAGCTTTGCCGGGGGCATTGCCCTCTTTCTCTCCTGGCGGATTGCGCCCGGCGCTGCCAGGCATTTCTGCCGATCACGGCATTCATCACCCCAAGCATGGTGGACACCATGGAACAGTTGAAACCGCAGGAGGATCAGTCCGCGACCATCGAGTTGCTGGAAGCCATCGGCGATGCCTTCAACCGGCACGACGTGGACGGCGTGATGAGCTTCTTCGCCGAGGACGGCGTGTTCGACAAGGCCGCTGGCCCGGACATCTGGGGCAAGCGCTTTGCGGGCAAGGAGGATATCCGGGCGGAGTTCGCAGCATTGTTCGAGGCCATGCCCGACATTCATTGGGAGCCCACGGCCAACTGGGTCAGCGGCAACAGGGGCTGCTCCCAGTGGCGGCGCACAGGCACCACCAGGACCGGCGAAAAGCACGACTGGCTGGGCTGCGACCTGTTCACTTTCCGCGACGGGAAGGTGATCAGCAAGGACTCCTACTTCAAGAACGTTCAGTAAACGGCGCGGCGGGCGTCTCAAACTGACCGGGCGGGGCAGTCAGCCCTGGGGGGATCATCCTTTCCGGATGTGGTCCTCCAGGAAGATGCGCCGCCCCTTGACTATTGCGCCGTAAGGGCCAACGCTTTTACGCATCCATGACGATCAACAGCATGTTCCGCGGAGGGTGACTATGTCAGATCATGGGCAGAAAGTGTCCGTCCTCAATGCCGGGGACACTAAATTCGTGGGGGGCGGGCTGCGCCCCTACCTGGAATACCGCGACCTGGGGGTCAGTGAGGCCACCGGCGGGCAGTATCATGCCCACATCATCCGGCCGTCCGGGCCCTGCCCCGAGGGGGGCACCGGCAGGCACGGCCACGGCCTGGACTTCCAGATGAACTACGTGCTCAATGGCTGGGTGAAAATGTGGATCGAGGGCGCGGGTGACGTGCGCATTGACGCCGGCGGGTGCTGGGTGCAGCCGCCTTCGGTGCCCCATGCCCTGGTGGACTATTCCGAGGATGCGGAATGGGTGGAAGTCACGGCGCCCGCGGAATTCGACACCACGGAGCTGTGATCCCGCCCGGCGTTTGAACCATCCGCAGAGGAGCGCGCCCTGCATATCCGTCTGCTCATCATTGCCCTGGCGCTCGTGCTGGCCGTGTACGTGCTGCGGCGCGTGGCGCGGGCGGCCGCCGCCAATCCGCGCCTGCGCTATCTGCTTTCCAACGTCGGCTACCAGGTGCTGCGCGTCTTCCTGCTCCGCAACCTGCTGGGCTTTCTGTTGCGCGCCGTGCGCCTGTTGCGCTTCTTCCGGTGAGTTTTCGCCGCTGAGCCCGGGGCCGGGCGGCGGAAACGGGAGCTATTGTCTTTCGTGGCATCTCTTTCGTGCGAACTTCTTTCGTGTCCTTTCCTTACCGCAGGTGCTAAAAAAGAAACGAACATATGTTCTCGGTTGTTGCACCTGGTGGTTGTTTATTGCGTAGCGGGAAGACCATGGAAGGCGGCTCCTTCAACAGACCTGCTCTGCGGGGGCGGGGCACGTCCCGCAACCCGCCCAACCGCTTCGAGTCCATCTCCATCGAATGGGACGCGGAATGGCTGGAGGCCGAGCGGCTGGCCGGCAACCCCGCGCCGCAGGTGCCTACCCGGTATTTCCTGGATCACTCGCGCACGGTGCTGGCCCGCAACGACAGCCCGGACGTGGGTTTCACCTACAGCCTCAATCCCTACCGCGGCTGCGAACACGGCTGCACGTATTGCTACGCCCGCCCCACCCACGAGTACCTGGGCTTCTCGGCGGGACTGGACTTTGAATCGCGAATCATGGTGAAACAGGATGCGCCGGAACTGCTGGAAAAGCAGTTCCGCAAGCGGGGCTGGACGCCGCAGGTGGTTGGCCTGTCAGGCAACACGGACTGCTATCAGCCCGTCGAGCGCAAGTTCGAACTCACCCGGCGCTGCCTGGAGGTGTTCCTGCGCTTCGGCAATCCGGCGGAGGTGATCACCAAGAGCGCCCTCGTCCTGCGCGATCTGGACGTGCTTTCCGAATTGGCGCGGCGCGGGCTGGTGGGCGTGACGGTTTCGGTGACCACCCTGGACGAAGAGCTGTCCCGGCGCATGGAGCCGCGCGCGGCGGCGCCGGCCAAACGGCTGGAAACCATCGCGGGACTGGCGGAGGCGGGCATTCCCACCAGGGTCAACGTGGCCCCGCTGATCCCCGGCCTGACCGACCATGAACTGCCGGCCATTCTGGCCGCGGCGGCCGCCAGGGGCGCCACCGTGGCGCGCACCATCATGCTGCGTCTGCCCCTGGGGGTGGAAGCGCTGTTTGTGGACTGGTTGCGGGAGGCCTATCCGCAGCGGGCGGACAAGGTGATTCACGCCGTCCAGGACGTGCGGGGCGGCAGGATGTCCGATGCCCGCTTCGGAAGCCGGATGCGCGGCGAAGGGGTGCGGGCGGAAACAATATCCAGGCTGTTCGCCCTGCATTGCAAAAAGCTGGGGCTGGCGACAGGCGGGATGGAATTGCGCAGCGACGGCTTTCGCCGGGAGGCCGGCCCGCAACAAACGCTGTTTTAGCTCGCCCGGCCCATAGCGCCGGGACCATCGCGCCGGGTCCGTTGCGCACGGGCCATTCAGGAGCCCGCGGAGGAGAAGGGGGTCAATGACGGAATCCACCGACAAGAATACGGACAAAGCCACGGAGAAGAAGGGCCTGTCTCCCTTCTCCCGCCAGGTGAGGGAGCTCGTGCAGGGCCCCGGCGTGACCATTGCCGCGGGGAGCAGCATCGCCGATGCCGCCAAACTGATGACCGATCGGAGGGTGGGCTCGCTGGTGGTGATGCGGGAGGAGGAGCCCGTGGGCATGGTCACCAAGACGGACATGGTGCGGCGCGTGCTGGCGGCCGGGGCGGACCCCCAGCACAGGGTGGACGAGGTGATGACCACCGGGATCATTTCCATCTCCGGCGGGCAGCCCCTGTTCGATGGGCTGATGCTGATGATCCAACACAAGATCAGCCATCTGGTGGTGAACGACGAAGAGGGCATGGTCGGCGTGGTCTCCGAGCGGGATTGGCTGACCTTCCAGCGGCACCACCCGGCGGCCCTGTTCCAGCAAATGGAAAAAGGCGGGACGGTGGCCGAGCTGGCCGCCCTGCGCGAAAAGGCCAACGGGCTGGTGCGGGCGCTGTTCATGCAGGAAGGCACCGCCGCCGCCCTGACCGAGTTGACCACGGAAATCAATGACCGGGTGTCCAACCGGGTGATCGAACTGGCCCTGGCGGAGATGGACGGCCCGCCCCCGGCGCCCTTCGCCTGGATCGCCATGGGCAGCGAGGGCAGGAGCGAGCAGACCCTCAGCACGGACCAGGACAACGGGCTGGTCTTCGCGGACCTGCCGGACAAAGACCGCGAGCCCGCCCGCCAGTGGTTTCTCAAATTCGCGGAAAAGGCCGTGGAGGGGCTGGTGATTTGTGGTTTTCCGCGCTGCGACGGGAACGTGATGGCCAGCAATCCCGATCTCTGTCTGAGCGTTTCCGAATGGAAGCAGAAGTTCACGGGCATCATCGGCAAGGCCGATCCGCAGGCGCTGCTGTGGGCTTCGATCTATTTCGATTTCCGCTGCCTGTACGGGGAGCGGTCCCTGGTGGATGGCTTGTGGAGCGGCCTGCTGGCCCATGTGGAATCCAGCAAGGGATTTCTGCGCTACATGACCGGGGAGGGAGAGGTCTTCGGCGGGTTGCCCGTCAATTCCTTCAGTTGGAAGCTGCGCCGCCTGTTCGGCATCTCCCCGCCGCCCATTGACATCAAGCGGCAGGCCCTGAGCCCCATGGTGCGCGGGCTGCGGGCGGTGGCGCTGGATTGCGGCATCTCGGAAACCAATACCCTGAAGCGTCTGGAGTTGGCCCAGCAGCGCGAATTCTTTCCGGCGGAACTGGCCGAGGCGGTGCGCATCGCCTATGATTTCGTGATGGTGCTGCGCATCCGGCAGCACTTCCGTCAGCAGGCCGCGGGTGAGGAGGCCAGCAACGTTCTCGATTTCAAGCACCTCAATCCTCTGCAAGGGAAATTCCTGGTGGATGCGTTGCAGACCATCGCGGAATTCGAAGACTTCATAAAGGACAAGTACGGAGGGGTGGAGGTCATCTAGCGCCCGTCCACCGCACCGCCGCGCCGCGCCGCCATGGCTGCCGGCCCGCCTACGCCTATGGCAGCACCTTACGATAAACGGGGTCTCGAAAGGGACTACTGGAGGTGGGCGCTCGCTACGGTGGCCGGGCTGCTGGTTCTGCTGGGCGCGGAGGCGCTGCTGTTCTGGCTGGGCCCGGCGGGAGAGCCTGGGGCTATTGGGGGTGAATTCCGGGGGTGGCTGATTCTGTTTTTGCTGGCGGCCGCTTTGTCCGTCCTTGTCGCCGTGGCGCTGGTGCTGCGCTTTTTCTTTCAGCGTTACGTGCTTCCGCTCTATCTGCTGGGCGAAGACCTGGAAGCGCTGCTGCATGGCGCCCGCGGCACCCGCCTGAGCCTGGAGGAACAGGAGCACCTGGGGCGGCTGGAAACGGTGCTCAACGAGTTGCTGAGCCGGCACGAGGTAAGCGAGGAAGACATCGAGCGCAGGATGGAGTCTGCCCTGGACGCGGTAAGCAGGGAAAAGCAGGGGCTGGAATCCATTCTCGAGGCGCTGCGCGAAGGGGTGGTCGTGTGCGGCCTGGACGGTGTGGTGCTGCGCTACAACAGCGCCGCGCTGCGGCTGCTGGACAGCGGCAATTACCTGGGCCGGCAGCGCTCCATCTACAAGCTGGTCGAGCAGCCCCTGTGCGACTACGCCCTGGACGTCATCCGCTCCCAGATCGCCAATCAGGACGAACACCCCTTCGCGCATTTCATGGTGGAACGCCCGGGCGCGGAAGCCCTGCGGGTGCGGGTGGCGCCCTTGCACGAGGAGGGAGCGCACCTGCTGGGATTCGTGCTCAGCTTCGAAGACCCCGCCGCTTCCGCACCGCCCTTGAGCATTGAGCAGGTGGCCGCGGCAGGCACCGCCGCCTCTGTTGCCACTCCGTCTTCCGCGGCACCGTCTTCAACCACAGCGTCTTCTACAACAGAGGGAAATTCCGACATCTCCGGTGTACCGCTGGCGAGCCTGCGCTACGTGGTGTTC
>CBDUSX010000234.1:0-5206 GCA_965369935.1 uncultured bacterium | reverse complement strand
GCGAAGTTCTTCAGCAGCCTCAGGCCCGGCTGCTGGCTTTTTTCCGGGTGAAACTGCACCCCCCACAAATTGCCCCGGCCCACCACGGCCGGGAACTCGATTCCGTAGTCGGTCAGCCCCAGGGCGTCGGCGGGGTCGTTCAGCACCGCGTGATAGGAGTGGACGAAGTAGAAATAGCTGCCGTCGGCCACCCCCTCCAGCAGTGGGTCTTCCCGCTGGACGGCCACTTGGTTCCAACCGATCTGGGGGATTTTCAGGTCGTGGGCGAAGCGCAAGACCCGCCCGCGGATCAGCCCCAGGCCCTGGTGCAGGCCGTCTTCCTCCGACTCGTCGAACATCAGCTGCATGCCCACGCAGACGCCCAGGAAGGGCCGGCCCGCCGCGACGTGCCGGCGCACCACCTCTTCCATGCCCGACGCGCGAAAGCGCTCCATGGCGGGGCGGAAGGCCCCCACGCCGGGCAGGATGACGTGGCTGGCGCCATTCAGCTGGGCCGGGTCGTCCACGATCCGGTTTTCCAGCTGCTGGAAGTCCAGCGCGTTCTTGAGGTTGTAGAGGTTGCCCACGCCGTAATCGATGATGGCGATCATGATGTCCTACAGCTTGCCCTTGGTGGAAGCCACGCCGCTCCGCCGCGGCTCGAGCGTCACCGCGTCGGCCAGGGCGCGGGCGAACGCCTTGAACAGCCCTTCGCATTTGTGGTGGTCGTTTTCACCGTACAGCACGGCCATGTGGAGGGTCAATCGCCCCGCCGTGGCCACCGACTTGAAGAAGTGGGCGATCATTTCCGTGTGCAGGGCGCCCAGGGCCGGGCGGCGGAATTCTCCCTGGAAGTGGAAGTCCGGCCTGCCGGAAAGGTCCAGCACCGCGCGCACCAGGGTTTCGTCCATGGGATAGTGGCACTGTCCGTAGCGGCGGATGCCCTTGCGCTCCCCCAGGGCCTTGTCAATGGCGCTTCCCAGGGCCAGGGCCACGTCCTCTACGGTGTGGTGGCTGTCCACCTCCAGATCGCCCTTGCAGCGCACCTCCAGGTCCAGCAGGCCGTGGAAGGCCAGTTGCTCCAGCATGTGGTCCAGGAAGGGGATGCCCGTGTCCACCTTGTGCGTGCCCTTGCCGTCCAGGTTCAGGGTCAGGGTGGTGCGGGTTTCCTTCGTGCCGTATTCGATCTTTGCCTTGCGTAAGGTCATGGCCGTTCGGTCCTGGTGCTGTTCAAATTGCCTCTTCCCCGCCGTGGGTGATGCGCGCGGTGTACGCTCATGCGTCCCGCACCCGAATGGCCTCCGCATGGGCGAACAACTCTTCCCGCTCCGCGAAGCGCCGGATGGACTCCCCCTCCCTGCCTAGGCGCGCGCGGGAATAGCAGAGCACGGAGGAGCGCTTGACGAAGTCCTGCACGCCGAGGGGCGAGGAATATTTCGCCCGCCCGCCGGTGGGGATGGTGTGGTTGGGCCCCGCGAAATAGTCCCCCACCGGCTCGGGCGTGTAGGGCCCCAGGAAGATCGCGCCGGCGTTGCGGATGGAATTGAGCATGGCGAAGGGGTCGGCCGTGAGGATTTCCAGGTGCTCGGGGGCGAACTCGTTCACCAGTTCCACTCCCTCTTCGATGCGCTCCACCACCACGATGCCCGAGGCCCGCTCGAAGGAGGCGGCGATGATCTCCCGCCGGGGCAACTCGGGGATCAGCGCCTCCAGCCGTTGGGCCACGGCCTGCGCCTGTTCGGGGCGGGTGGTGATGAGCAGGGCGCGCGCCTGCTCGTCGTGCTCGGCCTGGGAGAGCAGGTCCCGCGCCAGATATTCCACCTCCACCTCCATGTCGCAGAGCACCAGGATTTCGCTGGGTCCCGCGATGGAATCAATCCCCACCACGCCCGACACCTGGACCTTGGCCTCGGCCACGTACTGGTTGCCGGGCCCGGAGATCTTGTACACGGCGGGGATGGACTCGGTGCCGTAGGCCAGGGCGCCCACGGCCTGGGCGCCGCCCACCGCATAGACCTCCTTCAGGTCCAGCAGCGCTGCGGCGGCGAGAATGTCCTTGTGGGGCAGGCCTTCCGGCCCCGGCGGAGAGGCCAGCACGATGCGGGGCACGCCGGCGATCTGGGCCGGAATGACGTTCATGAACAGGGAGGAGGGATAGACCGCTTTCCCGCCGGGGATGTAAATCCCCACGCGGTCAATGGGGCTCACCTTCCAGCCCAGCACGGAGCCGTCGGCGAAGAATTCGAGACTGCTGTCCTCTTTTTGCCGCCTGTGAAAAGTCTCAATATTTTCAATAGCTTGTATCCATACGTCCTTGACGGCCGGGTCCAGGTAGGCCACCGCCTGATCCAGCTCGGGCTCCGGCACCAGAAAATGCTCCGGGGTCACGCCGTCGAACCGTTGCGAGTAGTCCCGCACGGCGGCGTCCCCCCCGGATTTGACGGCGGCCAGGATTTCGCGCACGGCGCCTTCCACCTGCCCGGAGTCCTCCGCGAGGGATTCCAGCCGGGTCAGGTAGGCCTCAGGCGATGGATAGACGTTGATCATGGCCGGGCCTCATTTCTTTTTCTTTGCGCTCTTTTTCTTCGTGGACTTTTTCCGTTTGGGCGGCCCGCCCTTTCCGCGCGGCTGTTTCAGCTTGGGGTACAGCTCGTTGATGAAGTACACCCGCCGGGTGGCGTCGGCCTTGTGGATCGTGTTGCCCGAGATCAGCTCGGCGTATAGATCGCGGGCCAGCCTGAGATCGCCGGTTTCCTCCAGGCTGCGGGCCAGCATCCAGCGCGCGTCCACGGCCAGCTTGTGCTTGCCGTGCTTTTCCACCATTTCCAGAAAGAGCACGGTGGCGTGATCGTACTTGCGCATCAGGAAGAAGGCCTGCCCCCCGCGGTAGACGGCCTCCGGCGCGCGGCGGTCCTGCTTGTAGGTTTTCGTGAATTTGTCGAACTGATCCGCTGCGATGTCGAGCTGGCCGCCGACCATGTTGGAGAAGGCCTCCCGGAACATCTTGTCGGCCTTGGTTTTGCTGGGCAGGCCGGAGATGGGGGATTTCATCAGCTTTACCATCGCCGCCATGGAAATGCGCATGGCGTCCAGCTCCTTCTTCTGGCTGCGCTGCAGGATGGCATTTTCCTTTTCCATCCTGTCCATGCGGCGGCGCACCGAGTGGCCCTGGGCGTTGGTTTTTTCCTGGCTGTCGGCGATCGCCGTCTGTTCCTTGAGCAGCTTGTCCAGCTTGCTGCTCATGTTCTGCAACTGGCCCGCGCTGCTGCGCAACTGGCGGCGCATGGTCTCCAGCTGCTGGGACAGGGTCTCGATTTCCCGCCCCGAGGATCGCTCGATGGCCGCAAGCCTTTGATTTTGCACCTGATTATCACTGTCCAGCTTGCTCACCTGCCCGGGCATGACGCACCCGGCCAGCAAGAGCAGCAGGGCGGTTCCCGCCGGGACGTACCACCTGCTGAAGGTGGCGAGGATGTGCATGCATAGCCTGTTCACAGCGCCGCTCCTTGCTCGAGTTGGGCGAATTGGCAATTGTCCGTTTTCCGGTTTCGGTTCATTATCGCCGTTCCGAAAAACTATGCAATGAAATCAATGGAAAAGGCGTGCCACGGCGGCGCGGGGCCGTTTCACGCGGAAAGCCGCCCTGGGCAGGTGGTGCAGGCGGTGGCGAAGTTCCGTGGCTGCGGGGGAGCTACCGGGCGAGCTTGCGGTGGGTCCAGGTGGGGCTGGATTCTTCGAATCCGGCGGGGGTGCGGGTCAGACGGCGCAGGTTGGAGCCGTCCGCGGAAACCACGTAGAGCTTGAAATCCCCTGTGCGGTTGGAGGTGAACACGATCTGGCGTCCGTCGGGCGACCATTCGGCCTGCTCGGCGTCGTACTGCCCGCGCGTCACGGCGCGGACGTTTTCCCCGTACTGATCCATGATGTGAATCTGATCCCGTTGGTTGACCCGCTTGGTGAACAGGATGGAGCGGCCGTTGGTGCTCCACTTCGGATCGGCGTTGTAAACGCCGTCAAAGGTCAGGCGCAGGTCCTCGCGGGTTTCGGTGTCCAGCAGGTACACCTGGGGCGTCCCCGACCGGTCGGAAACGAACACGATCTTCTTCCCGTCGCGCGACCAGTGGGCCTGGGTTTCGATGCCGGTGCGCGAGGTCAGCTTGCGGTTGGTGTTTTTTTCCAGGTCCAGGGAGAACAGGTCCGCGTTCTCATGCACGCTCATGGTCAGCACCAGGTGCTTGCCGTCGGGGGAGAAGGAGCCTCCGGTGTTGAGATTGCCTTCCACGGTCAGGTAACGGCTGGGGCTGGGCCCGCCGCCGTTGCTGCGGAAGTTGTGGTAATACACCTGCGTGCCCCGGTTCTTGAGCACGGTGTAGACCATGCCCAGGCCGCTGGGGTCCCATTTGGGCAGCAGGTTGATGCCAGAATTGTGGGAGATCAGCTTCAGCCTGGCGCCATGGGTGGAGGTGGCCACGATCACCTTGGCGTAACGCGGCTGGCGCAACACGAATGCGATGGCGCTTCCCAGCAGCCCCGGCTCCCCCGAGATGCGCTGGGTGAGCCGGTTGATGACATCCATTACCGCCGGCTCGGACACCCTCCGCTTGAGGGACAGCCGCTCGGCGAAGAGCACCAGGTTTTCCGGCCCGTTGTCAATCAGCCGCAACTGCAGCGCGCCCTTGTGCGCGGACAGTTCGAGCCGCATGTCCACCCGGCCCGGCTCCCCCCGGGGGCGGCAGAATTTGCTCTGGCCCTTGACGATGTTGAAGAATCCGCTCCAGCACAGGTTTTTCTCGAACAACCTGCCCAGGCGCTTGTAGAGGGGGAACTTGTCCAGGTCGGCGCTTTTTTCCATTTCCAGCACCAGCTTGGCAAAGCCCAGCCCTTCGATCAGGATGTCCTTGGCCGGGTCGCCGCCGTTCCCGGCGCCGAACTGCTGGCCCACTGCCGGGCCTGCGAACGCCGCCAGCAGCAACATCGCAGCCGCGGCCAGTGCCGCCGCCGGGCGCGCGCGCCGGAGCCCGCCTCGCGGGGCGCCGCCACGGCTTTGCGTGATTTCATAGGTCTTTTGCTGTGTCCGCTTGCGTGTCCGCCGGATTATCGTCATGCGTTTATCGTCGTGCAATGGTGCCGGTTATGGGGTGAACTTGATGACCTGAGTGATGCTATCACCTTCTATGCCATCGGGGATGGGGGGGAGCTTCGCCCGGCGCAGGGCGATCCTGGCCGC
>CBDUSX010000233.1:0-5219 GCA_965369935.1 uncultured bacterium | reverse complement strand
GTCAGCACGCCGATGTTGAAGGGCCTGCCGTGATCCAGCGCATGGCCCTGCCCGGGGAAAAGCGCGCCACCGGCAACAAGTGCGAGCAGCGCGGCCAGCGCGGGGCCGATCAGGCCCTTCGGCCACAACCACCACCACTGCCGCAGTCTGTTCATCGCCTTCTCCTTGCGGAACGCCGGTAAGTCGCCGGCCCCGGAGCGCCCGATTACGGCACGTCCAGGCCGGCCCGGGCATGCCGCATGATGGAGACCTGCCCCCCCGAGATGGCCACCGCGGCTTCCACGGCCAGCACGCCCCGCACCCGGCGCTGCCGGTTGCGGCAGAGCATCCGGGCGCAGACAATCGCGGCCAGCGCCAGCATCTGCACGGCCGGCTGGCTGGCCAGCAGCAGAGCCGTGGCACCGCCGGCGACGAGCGTGAAGGCCACGTGGAAAATCAGGTGTCGTTCCGAACATCGGGAAATTTCTCTCGCTTTCATTTGCCCCCCTTCGCGTCCAATGCATTATCGGCGGCTGGCCGATACGCTTTCTCTCATCTTTCCTATATCCTATCAGCAATGGCCGTGCCATCTTGCGAATATAAGGAAACGATATATAATAACAGAGGCTTAGGTACGTGCCTGGGATGTGGCACCCCACGGCGCGGCCGCGGATTCCGCGAGGTTTCGTGGGCAATCCGCGACATATCGTGGCTCTTCCGCCGGAGGTTGCCCGCAAGTTCTCCATCCAGCCTATTTCGATTTGATATTCACGGGGTTTCGTAATATCAACCACATAATCTTCTAGCCGAGTGACGTTACTTACTTTCCACCGGCACGGGTGAGCGCCCGCCGCCTGCAACAGGCTGAACCGCAGATGGCATTGGAACCACAGCAAGGCCTGATCCTGATACCCAGCATTTCCGGGTTCACGGAGTTCGTCAGTGAAGTTGAAATCTCGCACTCCGAGCATATCATTACTGAACTGGCCGAGCTGTTGATCCATTCCAACGAGTTGGAATTGCAGCTCTCCGAGTTGCTGGGGGAGGCCATGCTGTTCTACCGGCAGGGGCAAGCGCCTGAAATAGACGCGATCATGAAGCAAATCGTCCGCTGGACGGAATGTTTTCACGATTGCCTGAATTTGCTCCGGCGCGATGCGTTCTGCAAGTGCGGGGCGTGCCAGAATATCGCCGCGCTGGGTCTCCATGTAGTGGGGCACCACGGCGAATTCAGCGTCAGCACGGTCAACAAAAGAACCATCATCATCGGCAAGGATGTCGCGCTGGCCAAGCAGTTACGGGACAACTCGGTCAGGCAAGCCAATTACGCCTTGCTCACCAGCCAATTGTTGGCGGAAGCGGGCATGCCGGCCGAAAAAGAACATTCCCTGGGCCGACACAGGGAGTCCTATCCGGTCTTCGGCGAGGTGGAATGCAGCCTGTTGGACCTGGAAGCGGTGCGGGAAGGCCTGGCCCCGCCTTCGGCGCGGGAGATTGAGCTTGAGTTCGACAAGGAGTTTACGGCAGAAATCCACGTGCAGGCCGGGCTGGACGCGGCGGCGCAGACGTTGAGCGACATCAAGGGCTGGCCGGAATGGGTGGATGGCCTCTCCCACCAGGAACTGAATCCGAACGAGCCTCTCCGTGTGGGGCACCACCACGTTTGCGTGCTCAACGGACAACGACTGGAACAGACCCTGCGCCTGATGGAGGAGGAAGGAAATCACTTCCAGATGGTGATGGACGTCAAGCCTCTTGTGCCGGTGCTGCGCAATTTGATGATGCGGTTTCAGGCGCAGCGGGAGGATGGTGGCGTATTGGTCAGCATGTCAATCCGCTACACCCGCAAGGCGGTGGTGGGCAGGATATTCGACGTGATCGGCCTGCCGGGAATGAAAGAGCATGCGAGGCGCAGCCTGCAAAACCTGAAATCGCTGCTGGAAACCGGCGCGGCCGAAAACAAAGCGGGCGGCCCCGCAACGAAATCATGAGGCTCGGGGCAGGTGGTGCCGGGCAAGCAGCCTTGATGTATTCGCGGTTGCCGCGCCGGCGGACGGCGTGGTTCGCGGTTGATTGAATCCGGGTCATGGAGTACAGAACTAAACCGCGCAATCTTATTTTACTTATACTTACCGGGAGGAGATAGATGGCCGCAGATCATCAGCAGGGATTGTTGCTGATTCCAGACATCTCGGGATTCACCGAGTTTGTCACCGAGGTGGAAATCTCCCACTCGGAACATATCATCACCGAGTTGCTCGAACTGCTGATCAACACCAACACCCTCGGGCTGGAGTTGTGCGAAATCGAAGGGGACGCCCTGTTTTTCTACCGCGGCGGCGACCTGCCTACCCTCGACGGGCTGATTGACCAGACGCGCCTGTGGTACCTGACTTTCCATACCCACCTGAACCTGCTCAAGCGTGACGCATACTGCAAGTGCGGGGCGTGCCAGACGGTGGGGAACCTCGGGCTGAAGGTTGTCGCCCATACGGGAGACTTCGCGGCTTACACGCTTGGGAACAAGGTCAAGGTGATCGGCAAGGACGTCATTGTCGTGCACCGGATGCTGAAGAACCGCCTCAAGCAATCGGAGTATCTGCTCCTCAGCGAAGCGGTGCTGAACAGCACCGGAGAGGATAACAGCCACGGATGGACATTCACCGGGCACAAGGAGCGCTACGATGTGATCGGGCAGGTTGACATGGGCTACGCGGAGTTGGCTCCCCTGCTGGCCGAAGTCCCGCCCACGCCCCCCCACGACGATATTCCCACCTTGAGTGGGAGCTTTTCCGAGGAAATCGAGATCAACGCTTCCCTGGAGGCCGTGGCGGAAACGCTCTCCGACGTCAGTGCTTGGACGGAGTGGATTGAGGGGCTGGTCACCCAGAGGATTGACCGCTCCGCCCCCATCAAGCCCGGACATCACCACATATGCGTCTTTCCCGGCCAGAACCTGTCCATCACCCTGGATCAACTCAGGTTGGAAAAAAACGAATTCACCCTGGTGGAGTCCATCGCCCCGCCCTCGCAGTTGAAGAAGCTGATGATCGTGTTCCGGGCGGAGAAAGTGAAAAAAGGCGTGGTGAAGGTGCAGCAGCGGTTCATTTATGCGCGCAAGCCGATCATCGGTCTGATCTTCGAATTCAGGGTCGCCCCGCAGTTGCAGGCCCAGAGCCGGCAGAACCTCCTGAACCTGAAGGCGTTGCTGGAAGGCGGCGTGGGAACCAACGCTATGGCCATCAAGTAGCTCTGCGCCTCACGGGTCGCCCGCGGATGGCGCGTACGGGTCTTTTACTTTCTTTATCTTGTGCGGCCTGCCGACGGCTTTCAGCTTGAACTTTCCCTCGCCGGTGGGAGTCTGCAGGAACGCGTTGGCGGTGCAGCCGCTGTCCACCGCCGGGCTGTTGAAGTTGATCAGGTAAATCTTGCCCTTTTGCGGCTGGAATTCGATGGCGGAGGAACACCCCACTTCGTGATACTGGGTGACGGGCAGGAAGATCGTGCTGGGCCGATTGTTGACGGTGGTGGTCACGGGCATCATTATCATGCTGGTCCACCAGAACGCCAGCCGCATAACGATGGCGGATTTCCTGGAAGGGCGTACGGCCAGGGCATGGATCGGTACCTTGGGGCGGTCCCTGTTGTTGAATACGAGGCCGAAGTCCTGCCGGTATGCGAGTTCGTATTTTTCCGCCTTGCCCTCCCTGATATGCATGTATACCCGCAAAGTCGCGGCGGGCCTGACCAGGGTGTAGACGTATTGCAGTTTGAGAAGGGCGGAGGGCTCTGCCTTTTTGGGAGGATCGTAGGACTTCACACATCCCGCGGCCAGCAGCAACGCGGCCAGGACGCAGAAAACGGATAGGCGCCGTGTGTGATGTCTGGATTTCATGGGAAGATCACTCCCGTTTGATATACCGTTCGTGCTCTGCCCGACACGTTTTCACGCACTGCTCCTGGGGGGCATTGCATTCCTCCACCTGCTCGCCCGTGGTGGCTTCCAACATGCAAATGTTCTGCTTCTTTGTGCACGCGTTCACGCACTCGATAAACTCCGGATTGTTCACCAGCCTCGAGCAAGCCGCGAACCACACGGTCGCCAGCGCGGCGAGGGAAACAATCAGAATTCGCATGGCCCCCCCTGTTTCGGGTCAATCCAAACGGCGGAGCACCTTGCGGCCGCCCCGAAACGATGTCGATCGTAATTCAACTTACTGGATTATTGTACGTATCCAAGGTCATATTGTCGTCTCCCCGGCCATTCCAGGGAGCACCCACCCATCTAACCCAGCACAGGAGCGTTATGGACCGGGACTTCATTGGCTACGGGAAGCACCCACCCAAAGTGGAATGGCCGGACGGGGCCAGGGTCGCCCTTTCCCTGGTGGTCAATTACGAGGAAGGCTCTGAGTACTCTTTCGCCTTCGGCGACACAAAGCAGGAGGCGTACAAGGAATATCCCAAGCAGCTTCCCGAGGGCGTGCGCGATCTCGGCAACGAGTCCTCCTACGAGTACGGCACCCGCGCGGGCTTCTGGCGCATCATGCGCATCTTCGAAAAATACGAGGCGCCCGCGACGTTCTACTGCTGCGCCATGGCCCTGGAGCAGCATCCCGAGGCCGCCAAGGCCATCCCCGCGGGCGGCCACGAGGTGTGTTCCCACGGCTACCGCTGGGAAGAGCCCTACACCATGGGCGAGGCGGAAGAGCGGGAGCAAATCGCCAAGGCGGTGGAATCCCTGCAGCGCACCACCGGCCACCGCCCGCTGGGCTGGTACAGCCGCTACTCCCCCAGCGTGCACACGCGGCGCCTGCTGGCCGCGGAGGGCGGCTTCGTCTACGACTCCGACAGCTATGCGGACGACCTGCCCTACTACGTGGACGTGGAGGGCAAGCCCTTTCTGGTGCTTCCCTATTCCCTGGAAGTGAACGACGTGAAGTTCTGGACGACGGGCGCCTACGCCAATGCCGGCCAGTTCTTCGACTACATGAAGGATTCCCTGGACGTGCTCTACGAGGAAGGTGCGGCGGCGCCGAAGATGATGTCCGTGGGCCTGCACCTGCGCATCACGGGCCGCCCCGGCCGCGCCCGGGCCCTGGAGCGCTTTCTGGAATACGCCCGCGGACTGGACAAGGTGTGGATCGCCCGCCGCATGGACATCGCCCAGTGGTGGCTGGAGCACCACCCGCCCGTCGGGTAGGCGCGGTTCCCTCCCGACCCGCGCCGCCATGATCCCT
>CBDUSX010000232.1:0-5222 GCA_965369935.1 uncultured bacterium | reverse complement strand
CGCCGGCGGCGCGGAGCAACCCCCCGCCGCAGCCCCCATTTTTCTCCCCCGTTCCCGCCGGGAAAAGGGCCTGAATTTGCATGAGCCCGGAGTGTTGGAGACTCGGGACCGTTGCGGAAAACGATCGACTCCAGTCGAGCCGCGGAAGCACGGTCGCGCGGAGGAAAACCCTTCCATCAACACCTGAAATAACCCAATCCGGAAGTTGAAAATAAATTTATCCTCGTGAACAAAATTGTTGACCAATAGCAATTAGTATAATAGAGTGCTAACAAGAAAGATGAAAAGTGGCGGATCGCAGGATCCGAAGGAGACCGTTTCCCGCCATTCAGGAGGTTGAAATGAAAGGCAATAAATCAATTACGGAAGAAGAGGTGCAGAAGGCCCTGCAGAAATTTGTTCGTGGTGGCGGGTTGATTAAGAACCTGCCGGACGAGGTCGCGCCGCGGAACCTGTTGGTGGGCGCGAAGTGGGGCATGTACGAGCCGGTGATGGAAACCACCACGGTGGGCTCGGACTCCCGCTCCTGAAGCGCCGGCGCCGAAAACCAGCAAGGCTGACGAGTTAAGCGGCCTGAAGCCACATTACCCTCCTAAATCGGGTACCCTCCCCCGTTGTGGTTTCAGGCCGTTTTTTTTGCGTCCGGCCGGGGGGCCGGTTGCTGATTGGCGGGAACGCGCGGCAGAGTCCGCTTGGAAAAGGGGGGGGGCAGGGGAACCATCACTGGTTCCCCTGCCTGCGCAGAAGAGGGATTGTGAGTGGGATAGTCCAGGAACGTTGCCTGATCGAATGTTGGGGGACTAGAGAGCGACTGTCCTCCAAAATCAGACTTCGGAGAGTTCCATCTCTCCGCCCGGTTCCCGGGAAGTGAACCGTTAAGTCAGGAGCAGCCCATGGAGTTCCCGCAGCTCAGGCAGCGGTAACAGGAGCCGTTCCTGACCGTTAAATGTCCGCACACGTCACAGACGGGCGCATCGCCCATCATTTCCGCCAAATGCTCGTCCAGGGCGTCCTTGGCCTTGGGCCCATCCCCGTGCATGGCCTCGCTGGGCGGCTGCCCTTCCGTGGCCGGAGCCGCGGCCGGCGCCTGGCCGTTGGACTGCATATCCAGGGTTTCCGGCACCACCTGCACGAAGTCGTGGCGTCCCAGATACTCCATCCCCACAATGCGGAAGATGAAATCCGGAATCGAGGTGCAAAGGCGCACGTTGGGATGGTCCGTGACGCCATAGGGTTCGAAGCGGGTGAAAGTGAACATGTTGACGTACTTTTCCAGGGGCACGCCGTAGGAGAGCCCCACGGAGATGGCCTGGGCGAAGCTGTTCATCATGCTCCGGTAGGCCGCGCCCTCCTTGTACATGTCTATGAATATCTCGCCCAACTCCCCGTTTTCGTATTCGCCCGTGCGCAGGAACAGCTTGTGGCCGGCCACCGTGGCTTCCAGGGTAAAGCCGGTGCGCCGCCGGGGCAGCGGCCTGCGCTCACCCCAGGCCTGGCCGGGCACGGCGGCCACCGCGGCTTCCAGGGCCGATTCCGCGGTGTTCGGCTCCCCGCCGCCAGCCACCGCCTTGGACTCCGCGAGGTTGGTGCTGAGGGGCTGTGAGCCCTTGGAGTTGTCCCGGTAGAGGGCCACGGACTTGAGCCCGTAGCGCCAGGATTGCACGTACAGGTTTTCGATCTCCTCCACCGTGGCCTGCTCGGGCATGTTGATGGTCTTGGAGATGGCGCCCGAGATGAAGGGCTGCGCCGCGGCCATCATCTTCACGTGGGCCAGGGGAGCGATAAAGCGCGTGCCGGTGGTGCCGCAGCGGTTGGCGCAGTCGAACACGGGCAGGTGTTCCGGCTTCAGGTGGGGCGCGCCCTCGATGGTCTCCATCCCTCCAATGCGGGCCTGGGCCTCGAGGATTTCCTGGGTGCCCACTCCCTTTTCCGCCAGGGCCTTCGGATTCACGTGAGGGGTGAAGTCGTTGAGGCCGCCGCTCATCTTGACGGCCTGGGCCGCCTCCTGAATTTCATCATCGGCGAAGCCGAGTTCCTTCAGGCGCGCCAGGCCGAGCGGCCCGCCGTCTTCCAGGCTCTGGGTGCCGAGGATGTAGCGGATGATGTCCTCGACCTGCTCCGCGTTGTAGCCCAGGTTTTCCAGGGCGGTTTTCAGGGACTGGTTGACGATCTTGATGAATCCGCCGCCGGCGAGCTTTTTCCACTTGACGATGGAGAAGTCCGGCTCCACCCCGGTGGTGTCGCAGTCCATCAGCAGTCCGATGGTGCCGGTGGGCGCGAGCACGGTCATCTGGGCGTTGCGGTAGCCGAATTTCCTGCCCAGCCCCTCGGCCTTTTCCCAGGCTTCCTGGGCGGCCTGCCACAGCTCTGGCGGGCAATGCTCCGCGTCAATGCGCTTGGTGGCCTGGCGGTGCTTGCCGATCACGCGCAGCATGGGCTTGCGGTTGCGCTCGTAACCGGGGAAGGCCTGCATGTAGGAGGCGATCTCCGCGGATGTGGCATAGGCCTCACCGCAGAGAATGGAGGTCAGGGCGCCGGCCTGAGCCCGTCCCTCCTCGCTGTCGTAGGCCACGCCGTTCACCATCAGCAAGGTGCCCAGGTTGGCATACCCCAAGCCCAGGGGCCGGTAGTCGTGGCTGTTCTGGGCAATCTGCCGGTTGGGATAGGAAGAGAAGTCCACCAGGATTTCCATGGCCGTGGCGAAGATGCGGACGGCGTGGCGGTAACTTTCCAGGTCGAAGGCGCCCTCCTCCGTGCGGAATTTCATCAGGTTCAGGGAGGCCAGATTGCAGGCCGTGTCGTCCAGGAACATGAATTCCGAGCAGGGGTTGGAGGCAAATATGCGGTCGCTGTCGGAGCAGGTGTGCCAGTCGTTGATGGTGGTGTCGAACTGCACTCCCGGATCGGCGCAGATCCACGCGGCTTCGGCGATCTCCCGCATCAGCTCCCTGGCCTTGTAGGTCTCGTGCACCTCCCCGGTGGTGCGGTAGGTGGTGCTCCACTCCCCGTCCTCCTCGAAGGCTTTCATGAACTCGTCGGTGATGCGCACCGAGTTGTTGGAGTTCTGGCCTGAGACGGTGTGGTAGGCCTCGCCGTTGAAATCCGCGTCGTAGCCGCCGGAGATGAGGGTTTTGGCTTTCACCTCCTCTTTGGCTTTCCAGCGGATGAAGTCCAGCACCTCGGGGTGGTCCATGTCCAGGCAGACCATCTTGGCCGCCCGGCGGGTGGTGCCGCCGGATTTGGTGGCTCCCGCCCCCTTGTCGAACACCTCCAGAAAGGACATCAGCCCGGAGGAGGTGCCACCGCCGGAAAGCTGCTCGAAGCGGCTGCGCAGGTGCGAGAAGTTTGTGCCGGTGCCCGAGCCGTACTTGAAAACCCGCGCTTCCTTCTTCAACAGGTCGAAGATGGACATCAGCCCGTCCTCCACCCGCTGAATGAAGCAGGCGGAACACTGGGGATGGGCGTAGGAGTCCTCGAGTTCCACCAACTCGCCCTGGGCCGTGTCGAAATGCCAGTTGCCGGGGCTGCCCACGATGCCATATTCCTGGTGCAGCCCGCAGTTGAACCAGACGGGCGAGTTGAAGGCGCCGCGCTGGGTGAGCAAAAGACAGGTCAGCTCGTCCTCGAACACGTGGGCGTCCGCCGGGGAGCGGAAGTAGCCGTTGTCCTCTCCGTAGTCGCGGATGGTGTGGGCGATGCGGTGGATGACCTGCCTGACGGAGGTCTCGCGCCCAATGCGGGGCACGCCGGCTTTGCGGAAATATTTGGAGACGACGATGTCGGTGGCCAGCTGGCTCCAGCTTTCGGGCACTTCCACGTCGTCCATCTCGAAGACCACCGTTCCGTCGGGCTCGCTGATTTCGCTGCGCCGCCGGACGAATTTCATCGCTTCCAGCGGATCCTCGCCCTCCGTAGTGAAATGCCGCGCGAAATCCATCCCCTTGCGGACGGACTTGTCCGGCTTGGCGATGGCCGTCACCTTGCCGGATTTTTTGCCCAACGTGGTATCTTCCATGACCGCTTCCTTTGCCGTATCCCTACATTTTATATTTAATTTCAATCAATTGAAATCATTATCGCGAACGTGCATGGACGAACCTCCCCCGCCCCCATGCGTGTGCAAGACGAACGGGATTCAGCCCCGCCGGTGGGCGGGTGTCTTCCGCGAGTTACGATGACAATAGATCAGATGGATACGGTGGGAAAACTGCCTCGAATTCCTTTTCATGACTGACCCTCCCTGGTCTCCTGTAGAGCGCTCCCAGCGCCCTCCGGCGTCCCTGCCGGCAGGTGAAGCATATTTAAACGGTCTAATAACCGGTTTGGTTCTACAAAAGCAAGCAGAATATTGCAAAAAAACCACCAACGAAAAATACCCCCTGTTGTTTCGCCCTGCCCTTCCGGGTCTTGGAAACTTCATGCAGCGGCGAATCCTCGCCGGGCATGACCCCATTCTTCGCCTCGGGAGCGAACGCGATGAAGCTGCGGCCGCCCCCCTTGCTGGAGAAAACCGGCATCACGACCGTAATTCCCGCACCATGGCGCGCAGAACATAGATATGCGTCAGGATGAACAGCGGCACCACGAATGCCGGAACGAGCAGAAACGGATGGAAGGCCGCGAACGGCGCGTTCGGATCGAGGGTGGTCAGGCCCAGATAAAGCACAATGGTGAAATCCAGCAGACCCACCAGGCTGAACACGGCCAGCGCCGTTCTTGTCACGGCGGGGCGAGCCCCCAACACAATCAAAAAGGCCGCCAATCCGCCGAGAACCCCGGCCGCGATGTCCCCGTATCCGCCATCCAGGGCAAAGGCGGTGGGAAGGGCGCCCATCTCATAAAAGGCCAGGAAGAATATGCCGAAGATGGCCCGCAGGGCGTGAAAACCGGCGAACCAGGCCACCGGAACGGCGTCCACATTCCGCGAGAAACCGGGCCGGAACAGCATCGCCACGCCGAAGGCGACCGGCAGCACTATGGCGACGACAAGATTCGGCACAGCAAACGTGGTCACATTCGGCTCCAGCAGGCCGTTGGATACGACCAGGTATACGACCCCGTACCAGCCCGCCAGCAGCAGCGCCAGTTTGGTCTTCGCTGCCGCACCGTGGCCAAGTCCGCCGGCCCCGCGCGTGGCCCCTATGGCCAGAATCGCCCAATAGGCGGCGCCGGTGAGCACGGTGAACAGAACGATCAGACCGGCCAGGTGCCGGGGAAAAAAT
>CBDUSX010000231.1:0-5223 GCA_965369935.1 uncultured bacterium | reverse complement strand
CTCAATATTGACGAGAAGTGAGATAGGGGACGCCCCCGGGATTCGGGGGCGTCCATAAGACCATAGAAGGAACCGCCGGAGCCTATGGCGTGGCAGGGGAGATGCGCAGCACCACGCCCTTGTTGTTGAGGGGCGTGCCGGTGGCGTTGCCAAGCAGGTACAACTCGCCGTCGGCGTCCTGGCCGAAGCCCATCACCGCCATGCCCAGCGCTTCCCGGCCTTCGATAATGAATTCCAGCACAGCGCTCTTAGTGGTGGTTCCGTCTTCCGCCACCAGGTTGGCCTCGTCCAGATAGAACAGGCGGCCCTGGGCGCCGATGATGCGGTCGGCCAGATCGCAGGTCTCGCCTTCTTCCAGATCGATCAGACAGCCCTGGGGCCCGTCGCTGAACAAGAACTTGATGGAAAAGTCGCCGAACACGTAGCGCCCGGCCAGTTCCGGAATGGCGCTGCCGCGGTAGACGAAGCCACCGATGATGGCGTGGCCGTCCCCGCCCGCATCGGGGGGAATGTTGTTGTTGTACTCCGCGACCGGGTCAATCACGTCGGCAGGCACATCACCCGGATCCACGGTGGTGGCAAATCCGTTCATATCGCCATTGGGGTCGAAGAAGAACGAGCCTTCCTTGCGATTCCAGCCGTAGTTGCCGCCCTTGACCACTACGTCCACTTCCTCTATGTCGTTCTGACCCACGTCCCCGGCGTAAAGGTCGCCGGTTTCGCTGTCGAAGGACATGCGGAAGGGGTTGCGGAATCCATAGGCGTAAATTTCGTCGCAGCCGTCGTCACAGCCTTGAACCGCCGTAAACGGATTGTCCGGGGGGATGCCGTAGTTCCCGTTGGCCGAGTTGGAGCCGTTAACGTCAATGCGCAGGATGGAGCCAAGCGGGTTATTGATGTTCTGTCCATTCCCCGTGTCTCCATGTCCGATGATGTCCGGGAAGGGAGGCCAGGGATCGTCCTTGTCGTCCTGGCCGCCGCCATCGGACAGGGTGACGTACAACAACCCGTCGGGCCCGAAGGCCATGGAGCCACCGTCGTGATTGAACTGCGGCTCGTCCACCCGCAGAATCTCCCGCGCGCTCTTCGGATGAACACCCGCCACGGGGTTCTTGGGGTTGCGGGCCCGCCACTCGGTGAGTACGCTCTGGTGATTCGCCTGCCCGCCCTCGGGAATGGTGGAATAGTCCGCCGCGCCCGCAACGGGCTGGGAGGTGTAGGTGTACAGCAGGCCGTTCGAGGCGAAGTCCGGGTGGAAGGCAAAGCCCAGCAGGCCCCGCTCGTCGAACTGCGGAAAGCCCGCGGCGATCAGGAAGTCCGGCAGGGCGCCCAACTCCACCAGCAATTCGCTCACGTCCAGAAAGGGCTTCCTTTTCCCCTTGGCCAGATCAATGGCCCAAATTATTCCCACCTGATCTCCCACGAACAAAATGCCCGGCAGCCCCGGCGCGGCCTGGGCCGAATTGGGCGCCACAAGGCCATCGGCCACCGGCACCAGCTTCACCGTCACGTCACCGCCTTCCACCTTGGGGGCGAGAATCCCCCCGTGGCCAGCAAGGGCGGGATTGGCCCATGCAAGCAGCAGGGCGCCCACGGCGAACAGCCCCACGGCGCAATAGCCCATCTTGATTTTGAATCGCATGATTCCTCCTTGTTTTTATTAAATCGTCTTGAAATGGAGAAGACATCCCCAGGAATTCATGCAGGACCACTTGCCGACATTCTGTATGATGTTTTACGATTTGACGAATATTCTCTCTATATTGAGAAACACTGCGGCAACCGAACCTCGAGGCGGCCCGGTAAACCTACGCTTTGTGCCCGCTACAGAATCTGCTGGGTCAGGCCGGGGGGCAGGAGGGGCGAGGGCGGGTTGCAGGCGACCAGCCACAGCTGGTGGGCGGCCCGCGTGGCCCCGATATGCAACAGGTAGCGGGCGGCCGTGTCGTCCGGGTAGGAGTGGCGATCCACGTCCAGCATGATCACGTAGTCGAATTCCAGCCCTTTCACCTGCTGCACGTCGGTCACGTCAATACCGCGCTGAAAGGAGAAATCCTGGTCGGCCACCCTGCGCAGGCGGGGCAGATCGGTGACGGCCAGCCCGTCGAAATACGTATCGGCCTGGGCCGCGTAGCGCGCGATCAGCGCGACGTAGGCGTCCGGCTCGCGGCGCATCAGGCCCTGCAGGGCCTCGGAAAGTACGGAAACGGCCTGGCCGCGGTCCGTGAAGCGCAGCAGGCTCACCGGCGCCCCTTTGCGGGTGGGAATCCACGGGCGCTCCGTGGCCAAAGGCCCCAGCACCGCGCGCGAGAAACGCATGATCTCCTCCGTGGAGCGGTAACCCACGTGCAACGGCGAAACCGATGTGCCCTCCAGGCCCAGGTTGCGCAGCACGTCCTCCCAGGTGTCGAAGGCGTTGTGGAGGATCATGCGCTGGTCCGTGTCCCCGGCCAGGGTCACCGAGCGCGGGGTCTCGGCCAGGCCGATCATCAGCCGCACTTCCAACGGGCTGAAATCCTGGGCCTCGTCAATCATCAGATGCGCCACGCGGATGGGCCGCTTCTTGCGGTTGCCCAGCGGCCCCACCAGCAGTTGATGGAGCAGCAGCAGCAGGGTGTCGTCCTCCTGGTCCAGTTCCGGGGGCTTGCTCTGCTCCTCTTCTTCCCCCTGCCCGGCCTGGCCCGGGCCGCGGGAGGCCAGCCATTCCTCGCGGCGGCCGTAGGCCTCCAGGCACCAGTCGCGCACCTCCTCCAGCTGGGAGGCGCTGAACTCCCCCGGGGCCAGGCGCGGCATGGCCTCCTGCAGGCGCTCCAGGCGGATGAACCCCTCATCCCACAGGCGAACGGCCAGGGCCTGCGGCTGGTTGAGGCGGGGGAGGCGCTCCCGCAAGAGTTCCACCAGCCGGCCCTGGGCCAGCCAGTCGTTCCCGAAGCCCCCGATTTCGGGGAGGATGATCTTGCCCGCGGCCCAGTGGGTGAGCTGGATCAGCCGGGAAGCCAGGGGTGCGTCCTCCAGGCTGTCCCAGGCCGTGAGCGCCTTGTCCCGGGAGCGCGTACCCTCCAGCTCCGCCTGTATGCCCTGGCGGATGGCCCGCGCTTCCTCCTCCGCCAGCTCTTTCAGCAGCGCCAGGGAGGCGGGGTGCTGCTTGAAGCGCACGACGGTGAACGGCGTGCTCTGGCTGTAGCCCCCCTTTACTTTAGGAAAATGGCGGCGGCGCAGGGCGCCGGCGAACCGCTCGAACACCTCGATGCGCACCCCATCCACCCCCAGGGCCGGCAGCAGCCCCGAGATGTAGTTGCCCAGCGCCTTGTTGAACACCACGGCCATCATGGCCTGGGGCGCGAAGCGCTCCGGGTGCTGAAAGTTCAGGTAGGCGATGCGGTGCAGGGCAATGGTGGTCTTGCCGGAGCCCGCCCCGCCGTCAATGACCACGATCCCGGCATCCGCCCCGGTGATCAGCTCGAACTGGCGGGCATCGAGCAGGCCGGTGATGGCCGGCAAATGGCGGCCCTCCCCTCCCCGCGCAAGGGGCTCCACCCCCAGGCGCAGGGGCGCCACGGTGCCGGGCCGGGTGGCGCTGCCTTCCCCGCCTTCCAGGCTGGGCGTCTGCCGCCCGATCCTGAGCCAGCGGTTGTTGGCCAGGTGGTAGGTGACATCGGCGCACTCGATGCGCATCAGCCGCCCTTGCAGGATCATCACGCGGCGGTGGGCCAGCACCGTTCCTTCCACCAGCTTTCCACCAAGCTCTTCCTCGTACTCCTCCCCCGCGCCGTAGATGTAGTACAGCTTGGAGATGGGGGCGTTGCGCCAGTCAATGATGGGATAGCCCGACTTGCCGGAGACGTGGGAGCGGTTGCCGATCAGCACGTTCATCTCCCGCCCCTCCTGCTCCACGCGCAAATGGCCGAAGTAGGGGGAGCCGAAATCGAAGGGGCGCTCGGCCTCCTCCGCGTTCAGATGGGAGGAAAGGGAGGTCAGCCTGTCCATCTGGGCCACGATCTGGGCCACTTCGTCCTGGCTGGCCTCGCCCAGGGAATCCCGCAACTCCAGGATGTCCGCATTGAAGTTGGGCGAGTTGCCCGGCGGCGCCAGGGCGGACAGCTCCCCCAGCACCGTTTCCAGGATCGCCTGCTCCTCCAGGATTAACTCCCGCTCCTCCCGGCTGAGGGCGGCATCGAACTCGATGCTGGAGCTTTCGGCGGGGCTGTGCACGGTGTCTGCTCCTTCCTGCGTGTACGGCGTCTTCCCGTGAGTTGCGCCGTCCCGTGACCTGGGCCGGCGCGGGGGTCTTGGCAAAATCCGGCAGTGAAACCGGGTTTGCCAGTATATCACAAAAAGGCTTTGCTCAAGGGGGAAAAACCAGTACCTCTGCAACGGAAGGCGAAGGCAGAATAAAGAGGCGGGACAGTTACCAATGATGGTTCTTCCGCTCGTAAAATCAATGGCTGGAGGTTCCCGGTAGCATGGCTTTTTTTCCGGCGCAGTTCGCGCCATATCTGGCGGTGGCCCTGGGCGGGGCGGTGGGCGCGGTGGCGCGCTACGGGATCTCCGGCTGGGTGCATTCGGTCACCGGCACGACCTTCCCCGTCGGCACCCTGGCCGTGAACGTAGGCGGCTCCTTCGTGATCGGGCTGATCTTCCAGTTGGCCGGCGACCGCTTCATCTTCTCCCTCGAGGCCAGGCTGCTCCTGACCATCGGCTTCTGCGGCAGCCTGACCACCTTTTCCACCTTTTCCTACGAGACCCTGGCCCTGCTGCAGGACGAGCAATGGCTGACCGCGGCGGGAAACACCCTGCTCAACGTGCTGCTCTGCCTGGCCGCCACCTGGCTGGGGCTGGTGGTGGCGCGGCTGATCTGACCCGGCAATCAGGGAGCTAAATTGTTATGGCGGCACGACAGAAGGCCAAGCTGCTGCGCATATTCGTCGAGGAGACGGACAAGCTGCACGGCACACCGTTGTATGAGGCGATCATCCGCGCCGCGCGCGCCGAAGGACTGGCCGGCGCCACCGTGCTGCGGGGCATCGAATCCTACGGCGCCTCCAGCAAACTGCACACCGCCAAGGTGCTGCGCCTGGCCGAGCACCTGCCCCTGGTGATCGAAATCGTGGATTCCGAGCCCAAGATCGAGGCCTTCCTGACGCCCCTGGACGACCTGCTCAAGGCTGCCGGGGGCGGAGGGCTGGTCACCCTGGAGGCGGTGGAAATCATCCCCTATGCGCC
>CBDUSX010000230.1:0-5272 GCA_965369935.1 uncultured bacterium | reverse complement strand
GGATTGATGACGGCGACGGCGTCAATCTCGATCAGGGCGTCATCGTCCACGAAGCCGGTCACTGACACCATGGTGGAGGCGGGCAGGTTGTCCGCGTCGAAGTATTGCAGCCGCACGTCGTGGATGTCGCGAAAGTGGCTCATGTCCTTGATGAACACCGTCACCCGCACAATGTCGGAAAAGGTGGCGCCCGCCTGATCGAGCACCTTCTTGATGTTTTCCAGCACCTGCTTCGTCTGGGCCTTGATGTCGCCCTTGCCCACCAACTGGCTGTTTTCGCCCTTGGCCAGCTGGCCGGAGACGAACAGCAACTCGCCGCCGCTCACCTTGACGCCGTTGGAAAACGCCACGCCGCCGGAAAATTTACCGCTGGTGGCTATGGGACCCGCCAATTGATAAGTCGTCTTTGCCATGAAACCTCCGCAAAAAGTTGGCCGCGTAGCCGGGAAACCGCTTCCCGGCGCCTGCTGCGCGCCGGAAATCCAGCCACGGGCTTTGGAAACATAGAGAAAAAATGATCCCTTGTGTGCGATATTACACCAGTTTTCGTTGAAATATCATGAGCTAATGCAGCCGGGGCGGGGTATCCTGTTTTCGGCCGCTCCCGGGAAGCGCCACGGAAATAAGGCCGTCGGCCGAGCGGGGCAGGAGATCGCGGCCTGGAAGACGGGACCACTGGCAGGCGGCGCCGGCCCTGGATTTCGCCCCTGTTCCCGCGAATCCCCTTTTATTTCTGGAATTTGACATGCCTCCCCAATTTGGTTAGGGAAGGGGGCTTTATTGTTGGTGGCGGCATCGGCAAGGGATATCCGGGGCCGTTCCCGCAAGTTTCCCTAAGGTTCCCACAAGGCAATGAACGAGCCCGGCGGCAGCGCATGAATTTTTTGGACAAAATTGCCCGGTCGATCGATACGGTGAACGAGTGGATTGGCCGAGCCATGGGCTGGCTGTTGGTCGCCCTGGTGCTGCTGGTGACCGTGGACGTGACATCCCGCTATATATTCAACACGGGGGCGGTCTGGATCCAGGAAACGGAATGGTGGCTGTTTTCCATCATATTTCTGATGGGCGCCGGTTACACTTTTGTCTCCGACGGCCATGTGCGGGTGGACATCATCTACTCCCGGCTCAGCAATAAACGGAAAGCCTATGTGGACCTGAGCTGCGCGTTCATTTTTCTGTTTCCCATGTGCGTGCTGATCATCGTCACCTCCTACAAGTTCATCGCGGCATCCTGGGAGGTGCGGGAATACTCGCCCGATCCGGGCGGACTGCCGATGTATTACCTGCTCAAGGGAGTCATCCCCCTCGGTTTCACCATGCTGGCCCTGCAGGGACTCGCGGGGGTTTACAAGATCAGCAAGCGGCTCAATGAAGAGCGCGAGGCGGAAGCCAAGGAGCGGCGGTAATGTACATCTTCATGGACTATCTGCCGGCCTGGATGTTCGTGGCGCTGTTCGGGCTGCTGTTGATCGGCTATCCGGTGGCCTTTACCATCGGGGCGCTGGCCATCCTGTTCGGATGGATCGGCTTCGGTCTGCCCTTCTTCAATCTGCTGCCCCTTCGCATCTGGGGGGTGATGCAGAACTTCACCCTCGTCGCCGTGCCCCTGTTCGTGTTCATGGGCGTGACCCTGGAACGCTCAGGGCTGGCCGAGGAATTGCTGGAGACCATGGCTATCCTGTTCGGGCGGCTGCGGGGCGGGCTGTCCATCTCCGTGATCGTGGTGGGGGCCCTGCTGGCCGCTTCCACCGGGATCGTCGGCGCCACCACGGTCACCATGGGCCTGCTGGCGCTGCCTTCCATGATGCGGCGCGGCTATTCGCCTGAACTGGCCACAGGCACCATCGCCGCCTCGGGCACCCTGGGGCAGATCATTCCGCCCAGCATCGTGCTGGTCGTGCTGGCGGACATCATGAACATCTCGGTGGGCGATCTGTTTGTGGGCGCCATTTTCCCCGGGTTCCTGTTGGTGGGGCTGTACCTCACTTACATCATTATCAACGGCCTGGTGCGGCCCCATACCTGCCCCCCGGTGCCGGAAGAGGAACTGGCCGCCATTGGAACGAGGGAACTGGCCATCCGGGTGCTCGGCTCCATGGTTCTGCCGCTGGTTTTGATGCTGGCCGTGCTGGGCTCCATTTTCTTCGGGATCGCCTCCCCCACCGAGGCCGCGGCGGTGGGCGCCACTGCGGCGATGCTGCTCGTGGCGGCCAAGCGCAAATTTACCATGGATATGCTCAGGCAGGTGATGCTGGCCACGGTACGGCTGACCAGCATGATATTCATCATCCTGGTGGGGGCCCAGGCCTTCGGCCTGACCTTCAGGGGGCTGGGCGGGGACGACCTGATCCGGAATTTTCTGACCGAACTCGACGTCGGGCCCACCGGGGTGCTGGTGATGGTCATGGTCACCCTCTTCCTGGCCGGCTTCTTCCTGGACTTCATCGAGATTACTTTCATCCACGTGCCGGTGCTGACTCCCTTGATGGCCCATTACGGGTTCGACTCGGCCTGGTTCGCCGTGCTGATCGCGGTGAATCTGCAAACCTCCTTTCTCACCCCGCCCTTCGGCTATGCCCTGTTCTACCTGAAGAGCGTGTGTCCACCGGGCGTAACGACGGTGCACATCTACAAGGGCATTGTGCCCTTCGTCATTTTGCAGTTGATCGGACTGACCGTGGTTGTCATGTTCCCACAACTGGTGCTCTGGCTGCCCTGCCAGCTTTTCGGCAGCCACTGCGGATAGGCCGCGGACTTCCCCAATCGTAAAATCCTCCGCCTGCCTGTCTTGAGGGCAGGCGCCCCTTGCAAAGTTGCGCATATTCGGGGTCCGGGCCCGGCAAGCCCCGTACCCGCGGACGAAAAAAAACGGCGCAGGCGCTTGAGGCCTGAGCCGCTTTTGCACAGCGCTGCCGGCGGGGCGCCACTGACGCGCCGCCGGCCGCAAACCAATTCCAGTTACGGCAACGAAATCGCCTAGATGGCCCCGACCGTTTTCAGGGCCTGCTGGTAGGAAACCTCGTTGACGTTGTGGAACTTCCGGATGCCGTTCTGGAAGTTCTTGTAATGGTCATAGACCTTGCGGGCCACCGGATCGGAGTCCGCCACCTGCTCGTTGATCTTCTCGGCGGCCTTGAACAGCGCCTTGAGAACATCGTCAGGAAACTGGCGGAACTGCGTGCCGTACTTGACCAGCTTTTCCATGAACTCGTTGTTCCGGGCGTCGAACTGGCCCAGGCTCCAGGCCTGCATCTTGTAAGAGACGGCCTCGAACATCTTCTGGATATCCGTGGGCAGCGAGTTCCACGCCTTCAGGTTGAAGGACATCTCGTTGTTGGTGGACGGCTCGTGCCAGCCGGGCGAGTAGTAATACTTCGCCGCCTGGTGCAGCCCCAGGTTGAAGTCGTACAGCGGCCCCACCCACTCGGTGGCGTCAATCACGCCGCGCTCCAGGGACGGATAGATGTCCGGACCGGCCAGCAGCACCACCGTGCCTCCGACGGCCGCCACGACCTTGCCGCCCAGACCCGGGATGCGCATCTTGAGGCCGTCGTAGTCGCCGATGTTCTTGATTTCCTTCTTGAACCAGCCGCCCATCTGGGTGCCGGTATTGCCGCACGGGAAGACCATCAGGTTGTGCTTCTCGTAGAACTCCTGCCACAGCTCCATGCCCCCGCCGCCATAGTACCAGGCCTGGGTCTGCTGGGTGTTCATGCCGAAAGGCACCGAGCAGGTGTACTGGGTGGCGGGAACTTTGCCGGCCCAGTAATAGGAGGCGCTGACGAACATTTCGATGCTGCCCTCCTTCACCGCGTCGAACACGCCGAACGCCGGCACCAGTTCCCCGGCGCCGAACACCTTGATGTCCACGTCGCCATTGGTCATGACGCGCATGTCATCGGCCATCATTTTGATGTACTCGGAGATCACCGGAGCGGTGGGTCCGAAGCTGGAGACTATCTTCCATTCGAACTTCTGGCCCCGCTTCACCGCCGGGCCGCCCACCCCCTCGTCCTTTTTCTCGCAGGCGGCAAGAAGAGCCACAGCACCGGCGCCGGCCGCTACGGCCGCGCTTTTCAAAAAGGAACGTCGCTTAACAAGTGATTTGCCCTGCATGAAGCTCTCCTTTGCCAAGTAGTTACCGTGGTTGACGTGAGCAATCGCGGAACGCCCCCACGGGCTTCCCCGATCCTTCCCCTGATCGCCCGCACAGCCGGGCTACCCTGATCCTCGAGAGGTCTGACATCGTTTATTTGGACTCTGCACACCCTTAGTTACTGCCAGCCCGCTTGTCAACGTAAATGAATGAAAAAGTCCCTTTCAGATCAGCAATGCAGGCCGTAGCCGGGCACAAAAGTCCTGCGTCCTCGCTTGCCGGGCGGGGTCAACCTCCGTTGCCCGGGGCGCCGGGCTGTGAAATACTGCGGCTCCATGGACAACAACGCGCGAGGATATTCCGTGCGAAGAAGGGGCAATCCGCTCACCCAAATCATGCGCCGGCCCGCCCGCCGGCCCGCGCATCTCCTGAATTTCCCTCCCCCTTTAGCGCAGAGCGGCGATGGCTGAATCCCCACCTCCCAGGAATCCGCCGGAGACTCCGCTCGAAGCACCGCCGGAGACCCTGCCGGTATTTCCCCTCACCGGCGTGCTGCTGCTGCCCGGCATGGTGCTGCCCCTGCACATCTTCGAGCCGCGCTACCGGACCATGGTGGCCGATGCCCTGGCCGGCGGCGGCCACATCGGCATGGTGCAGCCCTTCGTGCCGCGCCAGGACAACCGTCCGGCGCCTGGCGCGGAGCCGGACTCCCCGGAGTTGTACCGGGTCGGTTGCGCGGGCCGGCTGGAGCAACACCACGAAACCCCCGACGGACGCTACCTGATTCATTTGCGCGGAGTGACGCGCTTCCGCATCGCCGAAGAGCTGCCCCTGCAGGAGGGGTATCGCAGGGTGCGGGCGGAGTACGCGGAGTTCGCCGCCGATGATGGGGAATGCGAAGGGGAATTCGACCCCGCCGCCCTGCTGGAAGCCTTCGCCGGCTTCGCCCGGGAGCGGGGCCTGCAGGTGGACTGGGAGGAGTTGCGGCGCATGCCGGGCGCGGTGCTGCTGAACAGCCTGGCCATGTCCCTGCCCTTCGCGCCGCCGGAAAAGCAGGCCCTGCTGGAAGCGCGCGGCACGGCCGGACGCGAGCAGGTCCTGCTGTCCCTGCTGAAGCTGGGCAGCACGGTGGATCCCCACGCCGACCCCGCCCCGCAAAAAGCGAACTGAGCG
>CBDUSX010000229.1:0-5296 GCA_965369935.1 uncultured bacterium | reverse complement strand
CTAGCACATTGGGGAGGAACAACAATGGGGTGGTTATGTCCCTGGAAATCAGACCGGCATACTATAGATTCATAGCGCCGGTTTCGATGTGACAGTTCGTACGGTTCCAACAAAGCCCACGGAATTAGCAATTTCGCAGGCAACGCACGTCCTGTTTTGAAAACTTCCGCCACCCACCGTCACCCACCTTCGATGCGGAATTTTCTAAAAACCCTGTCAGATCAAATGTCTCTAGTCGGACAGATCCCGCCCCTAAATAGTCGTGATTAGATTTATATAGTCTCCCGCGGGAGAGGGGGGAGGAACGCGAGACTCGTAGCGTTCCCAAAGGGCGGGGGTGAGGTAAAAAGAGAACCAATTTATCCCATCCGTGAACGGTCTTGTTGGAGGCTCTTAGTTAAATGTTAGGAGGCGTTACTCCTCTTTTGGACGAGGATCCCTAGTCCGCGGCCCGCGCGCCGTCTACGACGACGATGCCCTGCGCCGCCAACTCGTTGATTTCCTCGTCCGTTATTCCACAGGCCGTCAGGATTTCCCGCGTGTGCTGGCCCACGGCGGGGGGCTGGCGGCGCAGGTTGAAGTCATGCGCTCCCATCTCAATGGGCAGGCGCGGCAGGCGGGTTTTCACGCCGTCCGGCAGCTCGACTTCCAGCAGGCGGCCGTTGGCGTTGAGTTGGGGATCGTCGAACAGGTCTTCCGGCTTGGCCACCGGCGCGAAGGGGATGCTGATGCGCTCGCAGATGTCCGTCATTTGGGCCTTGCTGTGCCGCTTCACGATCTCCGCGACGATGGGCAGCAGGGTGGGCCTTTCCCGCACCCGCTGCTCGTTGCTGGCGTAGCGTGGGTCGTCCAGCAGGTCCTGGCGGCTGAAATGCCCGCAGAAGCGCTGCCACTGCCGGTCGCTGGTTATGCCGACGAAAATCTGCTCGCCGTCCCCGGTTTCGAAGGGCTGGTAGACCGCCCAGGCGCCCAGCCGCGCGGGCATGGGCGGCACGGGGTTGCCCGTCACGGACTGGCCGGCCATGTGCTGGGCCATCAGAAACGCGGTGGACTCGAACAGCGCGCTCTTGATGAATTGCCCCCTGCCCGTTTTTTCACGTTCCCGCAGCGCCGTCAGAATGCCCACCACGCCGAAGGCGCCGCCCATGATGTCGATTATCGAGGCGCCAGCGCGCAGGGGCTGGCCCGGCGGGCCGGTCATATAGGCCAGGCCGGCCATGAACTGCACCACCTCGTCCAGGGCCGGCCGGTGCTCGTACGGCCCGCTGAGAAAACCTTTCAGGGCGCAGAAGATGATGCGCGGATTGATGGCCGAGAGCTCCCCATAGCCGCAGCCCAGCCGCTCCATGGTGCCCGGCGCGTAGTTTTCGATCACCACGTCGGCGGATTCCGCCAGCCGGTGCACCAGCCGGCGCCCCTGCTCCGACTTCAGGTCCAGGGCCAGGCCGCGCTTGTTGCGGTTGAACGCGGCGAAGAAGCCCGCGGCGAAGCCGGGCATGCGGCGTGTCTTGTCGCCGGCGGGGGCCGGTTCGATCTTGATCACGTCCGCCCCCAGGTCGGCCAGCACGAGACCCGCGGAGGGCCCCATGATGGTTTGGCAGAATTCCAGCACGCGCACGTCCGCCAGGGGCAGGGCGCCGTTCCGATCGTGTTCGCTCATGTCTTTCCCTCAATCCGGTTGATCTCCGCGCCGCGTCTCCGCTCCGCCGCGCCGCGCAGGGGCAGGTTAGCACATCCGCGGCGCTCCTTCAGGCGGTGGCGGGACAGGCAGGGAGAGCAGCACGGCGGCGCACCGTTTTCCGCAAAAAAAGGTTTGCGCGGGCGCCGGATCGAAATATAGTCGGGGAAACCCGCAACGGCATTCGTCAAACAACCGGACAATGACCCCTCTATTTCATCAGCATTTCCGTCGTCAGCATCGCCTCCGGAGCCGGCCATGCAGGAGTTGATCGTCACCCTGGGGCTGCTGCTGGGCGGAGCGACGTTGCTCGCCGTGGTGCTGAAATTCCTCAAACAATCCAGCATCATCGCCTTTATCGGCATGGGCATGCTGGCCGGGTTGTTCCGGGAGAACTTTGTGCTGCCCCAGGAACTGCTCGCTGCCTTCACCGAAATCGGCATCATCATGCTGTTGTTCATGGCCGGGCTGGAGGTGGACTTACGGAATTTCATCAAGCGCTGGCGGCTGGTCGTCGTCAACGGGGTGGGCCAGGTGGTGCTGGTCACCCTGCTGGGGCTGACCCTGGGCTTCAACTACGTCGGCATCACCGAACTGGTGCCGCTGGTGTATTTCGCCCTCTGCCTCACGCTCTCCTCGACCATCATGGTGCTGGACGCCCTGAAAGAAAAAAAGGCCATGGACTCGCTGCACGGCCAGGTCGTGCTGGGGCTGATGGTGATCCAGGACATCACCGCGGTGCTGGCCCTTTCCGTGCTGAAAAGCTACGGCAGCGACGCCCCCCTGGCCCAGGAAATTCTGCTGATATTGGGCAAGATGGCGGTGCTGGTGCTGGTGCTGGCGGTGCTGGAAAGGTACGTGCTGGCCGCCGTGTTCAGGCACCTCGCCCGCTCCGCGGAAATGTTGTTCATCGGCACGCTGGGCTATTGCATGGGGGTGGCGGCAATCTGCGAGGCCTTTCATTTCTCGCCGGAGATAGGGGCGTTTTTCGCCGGGGCGTCCCTGGGGTTCATCCCCTACCGCCTGGAAATCGAGGACAAGGTGGAGCCGTTGAAAACCTTCGGGGTGATCCTGTTTTTCATCAGTCTCGGATACAGCCTGGAGTTGACCCCGCAAATGGTGGGGCTCCTGGACAGCGTGGTGGTGCTCACGCTGTTCGTGGTGCTGGGCACGCCGGCGATCATGATATTGCTGGGCTGGCTGACGCGGCTGCGCAGCCGTCCGGCGTTCCTGATCGGAGGGATCATCAACCAGATTTCGGAATTCTCCCTCATTCTGGCCACCCTGTGCCGCCAGTCGGGCATATTCGACGAGCGCCTGTTCACCCTCATCACCCTGACTTGCCTGGGCACGTTCGTGCTCTCGTCCTTCGGCCACCAGTATTTGCACAATTGCTACGACGTGCTCCATCACCTGCTGAAATTCGTGGACCGCCGCAGCATCCCTTATCAGATTCAGGCCCACAGCGACTTCAAGTTCGAAGATCACGTGGTGGTGCTCTCCTTTAACGAGATCAGCCACGAAATTGCGGAGCTGTGCCGGGAGCGGGGCGAGCGCATCCTGCTCATTGACATTGACCCGGACATCATCGAGCACTTCGATACCAACCGGGAGCACAACGTCGTCCCGTTGTATGCGGACATCTACGACCCGGACGTGTGGGAGGAGTTCGGCTTCGCCAAGGCCCGCATCATCATCTCCTGCATGATCCGCGACCAGCAGGCGGAACTGGCCATCGCGCGCTGGCTGAAGGAAAACGCGCCGGAGGTGCCGTTCGTGGCAACCACCGATTCCTACGAGGAAACCCTGGAGCTTTACCAGAGCGGGGTGCGCTACGTGATTCAGACCGAATACCTGGCCGCCGTGGGCTTCCGCCCGGTGTTCGCGGAAGAAATAGTCAAGGGCCGGGAGGCCTTCAGGGAGGCGGGCCGCAAGCACCAGGAGGATCTCAGGGAACTCGAGTCCAGGATGGATGCCGTTTTCCGCCTCATATAGGCCGGGCGGCCGGGGATTGTATGGAATTCCCGGATACATTTGGACGGCTCTTGTGCTAATATTTCCGGAAGTGGTCTTTTCCCCGGGCGCTCTTCATGGAAGAAGCGCGCGCGCCAAATAAACGAAACCGGGTATTGGCATGACACATCTGGCTGACTGGAAGTCCGAGTACATATCGTTGATGAAGAACAGGGGATTTCATAAGCACGAGGATCACGACGAAGAGCACCGCAAGCACGCCCGGCTCGCCTTCAAAACGGGCACCACCATCTCCGTGCACTTCGAGCCAGTCTTCTGCCAGATCGTGAACATTTCGGTGGGCGGCATTTCCTTTTACTCCGACATTCCCCTTCCCAGCGGCCAGACCATCAACATCATCCTGGGCGAAAATCTGAGCCTTCATCTCAGCGTGGACTCCTGCCACATCGAAGAGCTGGAGCCGGTACTGATGGTGACCAACCACAGGTATCTGGTGGGCGCGCAGTTTATCAACGAGGAAGACGGCTACCGGGTCATGTCCGAGGTGCTCAAAAGCCACGGCGAGTCCCTGTTCGAACTGTCGGTCTAGCTCCACATTCCCACAGACCAGCCTCCCGCCTGGACTTGACCGGGCGCACCCTTATCGCGGATGATGGGCGAAACCCCTTTTCCGCGGCACGGCTTTCTTCCTGAATAAGAAGGCCCGCGTCCTTGCGGGAACGGCCCGGCTGCCGGGCGGGCAGGTTCTGCGGGAAGCCGTATTCTTAGGAAGCGGTATTCTTGGGAGGCCGTCTTCTTAGGAAGCGGTATTCTTGGGAGGCGGTATTCCTGAGAGGAATTGCAAGCTCCCCTTCACGGGTGGTGCAATCGACGGAGGCCCCATCATGCAATCCAAAACGGCGCCGGAAGCGGCGGGCGTGTATGCGCCGGAAGAATGGGAAGTTCGCGTCAATCTGGCCGCCTGCTACCGGCTGGCGGTGCATTTCGACATGACCGACATCATCCTCACCCACATCACCGCGCGCGTGCCGGGAGCGGAGGAGCACTTTCTCATCAACCCTTACGGCCTTTTGTTTCAAGAGGTGCGGGCCTCGAACCTGATCAAGATAGACCTGGAAGGCAACGTGCTGGAGGAGACGGACTATCCGGTCAACCGGGTGGGCTACGTGATCCACTCCGCCGTCCACGGCGCGCGCAAGGATGTGCAGTGCGTGGTGCACAACCACACCCTCGCCGGCGTGGCGGTGTCCGCGCAAAAGGACGGGCTGCTGCCCATCTCCCAGACTTCGCTGCAGTTCTACAATCGGGTCTCCTACCACAGCTATGAGGGTCCCGCGCTCGATCCCGCGGAATGCGAGCGGCTGATCGCCGATTTCGGGGACAACAACGTGATGATCCTGCGCAACCACGGGTTGCTCACCGCCGGGCGCAGCATCCCCGAGGCCTTCGGATTGATGGTGCATCTGGACAAGGCCTGCCAGATTCAGGTGGCCGCCCAGGGCGGAGGCGAGCTTGTCTTTCCCTCCACCGAAGTGATGGAAAAAACCGCCCAGGTGTTCGAGGATTCCGAACGCCGCTACTCAGGCGCGTTCTGGGAGGCATTGCTGAGGCTGGTCGAGCACGAGCGGGAAGATTACGCCTGCT
>CBDUSX010000228.1:0-5318 GCA_965369935.1 uncultured bacterium | reverse complement strand
CGGAAAAGCAGGAGGTGGTGCTGTTCGGCTATCTGATCGGGCTGTCTGCGGGTTTGCTCTTGCTGGGATTTTGGATCACCATCCCGATCTTCCTGATCGCGTTCCTGCGCATCAACGAGGGCCTGCCCTGGCGGAAAATCCTCACCCTGACGGCGATTTGCTGGGGATCGCTCTACCTGGTCTTCGACCTGCTGTTGGGCGTCGTGCCCCACGAGGGATTTCTGATAGATTATCTTTCCGGATAAGACGGACGGGATGCACCGGCCCGCTTTCGGGGGGCTGCCTGTGCTACGACTTCATCCGTACGGATGCGCCTATGCCGAGCGGGAAAAGTCCACCTCGGGCTCCCGATGCCAGTAGACGTACTCCAGCCGCACGTTCCACAACGCCGCGGCGAACACGCCCGCCATGCCCACCCAGAGCCACGGCAGGTCGTGAAGGATGAAGTAGATCAGCACCACCATCATGGCGCCGCCTACGATGTGCAGCAAGAGGGGATAGACGTTGCCGTGGCGGCGGTAGGAGCGCCACAGGCCCAGGCCTCCGATCAGCAGGGAGGTAATCAGCAGCGGCAGCAGAATGGCAAGGGTCAGGATGAACCCCAGGCCGATCGCCATGACCAGGGTGATCAGGGGCGCCAGGCCGATGCAGCACAGGGTGGAAAAGACCATGCCGATCAGCCCAGTCACCAGCAGCAGGGGATTCCGCCTGCCGCGCCCGCGCGCCGGCGCACAGCTTCCGTTCGTCTCCCCTTGAGCAGGTCTTCCCGCCACCATGGAAACTCCTCTTTGGCTTGTCTCCGATTTTTGCGGTGCCTTTACGGTGCCTTTTTCGGTGCCCTCGGTGGCGTCAGAACCGGCAGGATTCCTGCGCTCCCTCCCAGAATTCTATCTTCCCCGCCTACTAAAATACAGTATGCAATATTGCACAATCTCTTTCTTGCGCCGGGACGGAATTGGCGCGCCGGGGCGTAGAGCCGGGCCTGGGGAAGGCCTCCGCTGCATGAGGACGATCCCCCGGCCGGAGTCTGTTTGAGCCATGGCCGGCGCCGCGGGTTCAAGCAGGGCGCGGAAAAACCGGGCGGCGGCGGCAGAGCCAGGTGGCTCCCTGATACAGCCGGGCGGCTATCTGAAATAGTTGTGCAGGGTGCGCACCTTGGCCGGGTTGGACTTGCGCAGCATTTCGTAATGGGGCCGCGCCTTTTCCTTTTGGAAGCGGTTCAGGTAGGCGGACACGAGGCTGAAGCGGGCTTCCGCGTCCTCCGGGTTGGCGGCCAGGTGCTTCTCCAACTGCACGATCAACTCCGCCCAGCGGCGGCCTTTTTGCAGAATGCGGATCAGCAGGGCGCGGCCCTGCCAATGCTCCGCGGCCACGGCGAACAGCCGCTTCAGGTAAGCCTCCGATTGCTTCGCATCCCCCAGGGAAAACGCCGCGCGGGACAGGTAGAAGAGCAGCTTGGCGTCCTTCGGGCTCCCTATCAGCGCCTTTTCCAGGTGCGGCCGGGCCTCCCGCGGGCGGTGCATTTCGCTCAGCAGGAAGCCCAGCCATTTCGCGGCGGCCATGCTGTCCGGCTTCAGCTCCACGATCCGCCGCAGGGTATCGGCCAGGGCTTCGGTCTTTTCCAGATCCAATTGCACCTTGGCCAGCACGTTCAGGGTCGCCACATCTGTAATGCCCAGTTCCGCCACGCCGCCCTCGATGGCCAGCTCCGCGTCCTCGAAGGCCCTTTGCCGCACGTAGAGGCGGGCCACGTACACGTTCGCCCGCGCTATCTCCGGATGCAGGCGCAGCAGTTCCTCCAGCAGCTCTATGGCCAACTCGGGCCGTCCGGAGATGTCCGCGAAATTGGCCGCCACCAGCCGCTGCTCGGGCAGGGCGGGGGCGTTGATGACCAGCTTGGGCAGGGCCTCCACCAGGTCCGGATGCTGCGGGTGGGTGCGGTAAATCTGCCAGTAAAAGTCCAGCGCGTCCTCATAGCGCCGCCGGAGCAACAGGTTGCGGGCCAGCTTCTCGGCCAGTTCCAGTTCCAGGGTGCCGATCTGCGCGGCCCGGCGCAGGGCGGCGGCGCCCTTGTCCATTTTTTCCTGGGCCAGGTAGGCCTTGCCCAGCCGCACCAGCAGGTCGAAGTCCCCGGTCTTGTAACGGCTGGCCTGCTCCCATTCCCCGGTGGCCGCGGCATGGAGCCCCTGAGCGAACAGCAGGTCCCCCAGCCGGATGCGGTTGGCCACGTTTTCCGGCGTGGCGTCGCGCAGGTGGCGCCGTGCGCGGGTTTCCTTGCCGGCCTTGCCCGATTTTCGCAGGTGCTCCGCGATCAGGGCCAGGGCCTGTGGATACTGCTGCAATTCCGCCAGGTTCTTGCTCCACATCCCTACCGCCACCTCTTTCCTGCCCATCACCCAGAACAGGTTGCCCCGCGCATAGCCCATGCCCGCCCGGTCGGGAAAGGAGAACACGTAGCGGGTGAAGGCCTCCAGGGACTTTTCCAGCTCGCCGCGGCCGCGGTGGATTACCCCCAGCATCAGGGACGCCCGGGCATCCTGCTTGTGGCCGGGAGGAATCTGTTCCAGCCGCTCGACGGCCTCGGCCTGATCTCCACGGGCCAGGGCCAACTCTCCCAGGGCCAGGTTGGCGGACAGGCGGGCCGCGCTCCCGGCGGCGAACTCGTGAAGGATTTTCAGGGCCGCGGCCGCCTGCTCCCCTTTCAGGCCGGCGGCCTTCTGGTAGGCCCCCGCGGCCTCGTCCAGCTTTGCCTGATGGCGCAGCCAGTCCCCGTACGATTTCCACAGGCCGCCATGGGCGGGAAACAGGGCCACGTCGGCGTGGAACGCCTCGCCCACGCGCACGGCTTCGAAGCCGCCCTTGCCCGAGGCCAGCAGGATTTTCCCCGCCTTGCCCGGGTCGCCTTGGGCCACCAGGAAGCGGCTCTTCAGGAACAGGAAGCGCCCGCCTTCCCTGCGGCCGATGGCCTGCTCCTTCATTCTGGCTTCCAATGCCGCCAGGGGCTGGCGGGCCTTGCGGAACTCCCCGGCGGCCAGCAGGCGCTCCAGCATCAGCAGCCGCACGCCCTCCGCCTCCTTGTTCCGGGCCAGATAAGCCTCGTAGGCGGCGATCTCGCCCTTCAGGGAGCCCAGCCGGCGGTGGGCCCTGGCGATCCACAGATGCACCTCGGGCAGGTCCCGCAGGCGCTCGCGCATCAGTTCGAATTCCATCAGGGCTTGGCGGGGCTCGCTGGAACCCATCACGATCCTGCCGAAGAGCGTCAGGGAGACCAGGCTGGGACTGGCCCAGAAGGTCTCCGCCGCGCGTTCCACCACCGTCTTGCCTTTTCTGAGCTTGCGGATGATGTCCCGCAGGCGACTGTTGGCGGCGTAGTGCCTGGCGTTGAGGCGGATGGCCTTCCGGTACTCCTCCGCGGCCTCTTCGTAGCGCTGCTGTCCCTCCAGCCAGCGTCCCATGTGGTAGCGGGCCTCATCGGAGACGGGGCGCAACTGCAGGGCCATCTTGAGGTGGGGATAGGCCTTGCCGGGGTCGCTCTTCAGGTAGAGCTTGCCCAGCCCCATGCGGGCATTGAAGTGATACGGCGAGCGGCGCAGCAGCCGCTCCCAGGTCTGCGCGGCCCACCAGCGCTGGTTCTGGCGAAGATAGGCCAGGCCCTCCCGGTACAGGGTGCCGATGCTTTCCGCGGCCCTCTGCGGCTCGGCAGCTTCGCTGTCTTCCATGCCGCCTTCCCCGCCGCTCTGGGGTGCTTCTTCCCTGCCTTCCTCCTGGAAGAATTTTTGGACGTAATCCTGGCTCTCGTCGCCGGTCTGTTGCCGGGCTTTATCCTCTTCCTGGGCGGCGGCGAACGGCGGGAAGATCAGGCAGGCGCACAGCAGCAGGCACAGCGCCGCCCGCAGACATGGCGCCGCCGGCAGACACAGCGCCGCCCGCAGACACAGCGCCGTGGGGCTTCCGCCCGCGGGGTGCCTGCGGTGCATTGACCAGGGGTTTTGCAAGGAGCCGGGTAAGGGCATCAACGGATGAGGGAAGAGGTTTGCACGCGCAGCGGCTCAGCCGCCGCCGGCCTGGGCCCATTGCTCCGGCGTGAACGTCTTCAGGGCCAGGGCATGGACGGCCTCGCGCATGGCGTCGCCGAGCGCCTGGTAGACCATCTGATGCTGCTCGACCATGGTCTTGCCTCCGAACCTGTCCGACACCACGACCAGTTGGAAGTGGTTGTTGTCAGCCATGGGGCTGGTCAGGTGAACGCCGTCGCCGGGAAAGGCGGCTTCGAGCATGGATTGCAGTTCTTCTATGGGCATCATGGGGAAATCCTTCCTCGGAGGCGGTTTTAGAGATACTGCTTGCGTCCGCTTGTTTTCCTGCACAGAGCCTAGGCCGCCGCGCGCAGCCGGAAAATAAATTTGTGCTGCAGATTCACACAGGGCGCGCCATCGGCCAGCATCAGCATGTTGACCACCGCGAACTGGTGGCCTTTCTTTTCGAACTTCTCCACGGGCACTGCCCGCACTTCCACCTGCTGGCCCACCCGCATCATCCCGCCCCAGCGCAGGCGGCTGGCAACGTGAATCCAGGCGGGCAGAATGAACTGATTGGACAGCACCCGGTTGGCCGCTCTCAGGACGAGCCCCGGATGGAGCGGCGCGCCGGCCTCCGCGCGGTAGATGGGCAGGGAATCCATCACCTCCTCGCACCATTCCGCGTTGTCCGCTGCCTGCGTGCGCCAGGTGTGCGTCCACAGGGGGCGGTGCAGCTCCAGCCCCTCCCAGCTGATCAGCTCCCGCTCCGCTCCCGCGGGAGCCTCGCACAGGGTCGGCTCGGCCATATCTTCCAGGAAGGCTGGGCCGTCTCCGGCGGAGCCTTCCAGCCGGGCCAGCTCGACCCCGTCAGCGTTATGCACCCGCACCGTGAAGGGCTCAGGGCCGTCCAGGGATACGGGGCCCTCGGCCTGCACCGAGAGCAGGTCGCCCTCGTAGGCCGGTTTGAAGAACTCCACCCGCGCCGCGCCGCGCCGCAGCCATTCCTCCCCGAACCGCTCCACCAGGGGCCGGGTCATGTAGGCATAGACGGCCACGCCGGAAACCAGCGCCCCGCTAAATCCCAGGGAGCGGGCCACGTCATCCGAATGAATCTTGTTCTCCGACTGGGCGGCGAGGTTCTTTGCCCGCACCTTGTACAACGGCCAATCAACTTGTGCGGATACCTGCATGCCGCCCGTCCCCTCCTGCCTGGTCCTGTGAGCCGGGCGAAAGTGATCGCCCCGGCCTGTTGCCAGCCCGCGCGGGCTGGAGTGTCGTCATCAATTGTGACCGCGACCC
>CBDUSX010000227.1:0-5322 GCA_965369935.1 uncultured bacterium | reverse complement strand
GGATGTAGGGAGAGTTATCAGCAAATAAACGGGCGCCACGCTATAAAAAAGGCCGGCAGGAGGATGAGTCCAGACGGCCTTTCGAGTTCAATCGCAATGGAGATGAGAGGGATTGGCTCCAACCCCGCTCATGCCCAGTCCCGCCATTACACGGTTCTGTGTGACGTTGGGGGTGACACAATTGGGGAGCGGGAACGCCTTATTCCGGCAGCCCGGCTTCTACCACACTCCCCATCCCGCCGCCCCCGGCGCCCATAAATCAGGGCGCCGGGAGAGGTAAGGGGATGTGAAGCACGGCAATTCGCGCTAGCCGACGACCTTGCCGAAGCGAACCCACACCTTGCCATCGAAGCGCATCATCTGCATCTGCTCGATGGGGAAAAAGTCGGTGGGGCTGGTGTTGATCCTGATACCGGGCAGCAGCATGGGCAACTTCAGGTTCTTGATGTCGGCGGCCTGCCGCATGATATTCTTGCGGGAGAAATCGTTCCCGCACTTTTTCAGCACATGAATGAGGGTTTGCCCCACCGTGTAGCCGTACACGTTGAACACCGGGTTGCGGCTTGCCTTGGGAACGTAGGTATTCATGAATTTGGTGAACGCCTTGAGCTCGGAGCTGCCCTTCCATGCCGGGTCCGCGGGATCCTTGATGTAATTGGCGGAGACCAATCCCTTGGAGTTGTCCAAACCCGCCGGGGTCAGCACGGCCCGGATGGAACTGGCCACGTCGTTAATAACGTGAACCGCTTCCCAGCCGATCGCCCTTTGCTTCTTGATGGCCTGGGCCGCGAACTTGGGGATGGACACGTTGAAAAACACGTTGGCGCCGCTGGCTTTCAGGTTCACGATCTGCGAATCGATGCTGGGATCGGTAACCTCGTAGGACTGTTCCTTCACGATCCGGGGCGCCGCGCTCCCCTTCAGCCCGGCCTTGCGGGTTCCTTCGGCCAGACCGCTTTTGAACCCCCTCACGTAGTCTTTCCCATAGTCGTCATTTTGAAACAGGATGCCGATCCGGGCTTTGGGCACGTTGTTGACCACATAGAGGGCATAAATGCGGCCCGCGGACTGGTAGTTGGGCTGCCATCCCATGGTCCACGGATACTTTTTCGGGTTGCCCCACTTGGTGGCGCCGGTGGCGACGAATATGTGGGGAATCTTTTTCTTGTTCACGTACCTGTGGATGGCGCTGTTGGTGGGCGTACCCAGCGTCTGGAACAACAGGTCCACGCGGTCTCTTTCCACCAGCTTTCGCACCTGCTCCACCGTTTTCGGCGGGCTGTAGGAATCATCGTAGGAAATGAAATTGATCTTGTGGCCGTTGACCCCCCCGCGCTCGTTGACCATGTCAAAGAACCCGGTGATGGCCTTGCCGATGGCAGAGTAGGACGCCGCGGGCCCGCTATAAGGGTTTGTGTTGCCGATCTTGATGGTATGCGAGGCTTGCGCTGCCTGCGGGCCAAGGCCAAAGCCGAGAACCATCCCCAGGCTCAGTATGAACACGGAAATTTTTCGCCGCCGTTCTTTGATGCTCATTTTTTTCCTTCCCTCATTGTGGGGCAAGGCCCCGGTTTATGCTAACCGTCCGGTTTTTGGGCCGATGGGATGCGGGCCACGACCAGCCTCAGCCAGACGATTCGGAAGAAGCCTGCGATGCCCGCCGGCATCGCGAAGGTGAAACCGATCAGGAAGAGACCGAAAATGGCCCAGGGGGCGGACTGAAAAATCGCATCGGCGAAATTGGGAATAAATTGAATGAAAAACCCCCCGAAAATCGCCCCGGAAATCGAGGCCATCCCACCCACGACCACTCCCACCAGAAACGTGATGGACAGGAACAAGGTGAAACTGTCCGGCGCGACGAACTGCACGACAATAGCCGAGAGCGCGCCCGCCACGCCGGTATAAGCGGCGCTCACGCCAAAGGTGAGGGACTTGTAGAGGGCCGTGTTGACCCCCATGGATTGCGAGGCGATATGGTGATCCCGGATCGCCCGAATCGCCCGCCCCGTACGGCTATGCAGTAGATTCCGCCCAAGCCAAAAAGCGACGACAGCGATAAAGAGCGTGAAAAAGTAGAGCCACTGGTCCGGCGTGAGCGGAAGCCCCCAGGGGGCTTCCGGCTTGTCCAGGGTAATCCCCTGCACCCCGCCCGTCCATTCCTCGAAGGCGTCGTACTTGAGAATTTGCGGCGTGGCCAGCGCCAGCGCCAGGGTCGCCAGCGCCAGGTACATGCCCTGAATGCGCAACGCCGGAATGCCGAACAGAAAGCCCACCACCATGCAGACCAGCGCCGCCGCGGGGACGGTCCAGCCGTAGGCCACCTGGAAGTGGTCGATCATGATGGCCGCCGTATAGGCTCCCAGCGCGTAAAATGCGCCGTGCCCCAGGGAAAACTGGCCGTTGTAACCGACCAGCAGGTTCAGCCCCAGCAAGGCGATGGCGTAAATGATGGCCAGGGTGAATTGAAAAGTCCTGAAATCCCCCGCGACGAACGGAAGCAATACCGCCGCCACGCCAAGAACGGCCAATCCCGTGAGTTTCCATTGCCGCTGGCTCATTCCCGCCATGCGTTCCCCTTGTCTGTCGGCCGCCTGAGAATCCGTGCCCGCCGTTTCCATGCTCTACACCCTGGTGATGGCGACCTTGCCGAACAGGCCGCTCGGTTTGAGCAACAGCACGCTAACGATGATGATCAAAGCGAACGTCAACTTCAGTTCGTTTCCGATAAAGGGAATGTAGGTGCCGGCCAGATTCTCGGCCACGCCGACGAAAAACCCGCCGAACACGGCACCGCCCGGGCTGGAAATACCGCCCACCAGCGCGCCGGCGAATGCATACAGCAGCACGCTACCCATCATGTTGGGATCGAGAAAAATGATGGGTGCGACCATCATGCCCGCCACGGCGCCGATCAGGGCGGCCAGCCCCCAACCGATGGCAAGCATCCAACTCACCCGGATGCCCACCAGCCGGCTCGAAACCGGGTTTTCCGCCGCGGCCCTCATGGCCAGCCCCAACGGGGTGAAGCGGAAGAACATATAGAGGATTCCCAGCACGATCAGGGTCACCACAATCGCACCGAAGTCGTGGGCGCCGAACATCACGGAACCCAACTTCACCGGCGTTTCCGGGAAGGGGCTGGGAAATTTCCGGATGTCGTAGGAGTAAATCCAGCCGGCCACGCTGTTGAAGATCACCAACAACCCGATGAACACGATCACCGCGTTCAGCACGGGCGCGTTTTCCACCCAGCGAATCACCGTCCGTTCAATCACGAGCCCACCCACGAAGGCGAAACCCAGCGTGAGAAAAAATGCGATCCAGTAGGGCACGCCGGCATTGATCAGCGTCCAGCAAATATACGTGGCGAACATTGCCATTTCGCCCTGGGCGAAATTGATGTGATCGGTGGCGTGGTAGATCATCACCAGGGCCAGGGCAAGGCTGGCGTATATGCCGCCGGTCGCCAGACCGGACACGACTTGTTGTAAGAAAATATCCATGGATTCTATCCCTCAGTAGCCCAGGTAGGAACGCCGAATGGAATCGTCCTGCCGCAGCTCAGCCGCCGAACCCGACATGACCACCCTGCCCGTTTCCAACAGAAAGGCGTGATCCGCCAAATCCAGCGCAATGGAAGCGTTTTGCTCCACCAACAACATGCTCACCCCTTCTTCCTTGTTGATGGTCCGCATGTTCTCGAAGATATCCCGCACCAAGACTGGCGCCAGCCCGAAGGAAGGTTCGTCCAACAACAGCAGGCGGGGCCGCAGCATCAGTCCGCGGGCGATGGCCAGCATCTGCTGTTCTCCACCGCTCAGGGTGCCCGCCTGTTGATTGCGCCGTTGCTCGAGCACTGGAAAATAGCGGTAGACCCGTTCGAAATCCTGGATCACCGCGGCCTGCTTTTTCTTCGTGTAGGCTCCCAGCTTCAGGTTTTCTTCCACCGTCATGTTGACAAAAGTGCCCCGCCCGTCGGGCACGTGGGCGATGCCGAGCCGCACGATCTGCTCGGTGGCTTTTTTCTCGATGCGCTCCCCGGCAAAACGGATCGCGCCGTTGGTCTTCACCATGCCGCAGACCGCGCGCAGCATGGTGGTCTTGCCGGCGCCATTGGCCCCCAGCACCGCGGTGATGCCCCCGTCGGCCACGCTGAAATCCACCCCATGCAGCACTTTGCTGAGGCCGTATTGGGCTTCCAGCCCTTCCACTTCCAGAATGGCCGTCACGCTGCGTTTCCTCCCAGATAGGCACGGATCACCTCCGGATTTTTCTGCACCTCTTCCGGTGTTCCTTCAGCCAGCTTGCGCCCGAAATCCAGCGCCACCACCCGGTCGGATACCTCCATCACCAGGGACATGTGGTGCTCCACCAGCAGGACCGTCGTATTGCGCTGGTCACGGATTTCTTTGATCAGCACCCCCAGCGCCTCGACTTCCTCGTGATTGAGGCCGCCGGCCGGCTCGTCCAGCAGCAGCAGCTTGGGGGAGCCGGCCAGCGCCCGCGCCAGTTCCACCCGCTTCAGGGTGCCAAAGGGCAGTCCCGCCACGAGCTGGTGCATCACCGGCTCCAAATCCAGGTAGGCAATCAGCTCCAACGCGGTGTCCAGCGCCGCCCGCTCCTCCCGCACCACCCACGGCAGGCGCAGGGCGTTGCTGAAAAAATCGCCGCGGGTGCGGCAGTGCAGCCCGAGCAACACGTTTTCCAGCACGGAGCCGCGGTTGAACAGGGCCAGGTTTTGAAAGGTGCGTCCGATGCCCAGGGGGGCGATCTGATAAGGCGCCAGCTTGAGGATGCTGCTTCCCTCGAAGCGGATATCCCCCTCGCCCACCTGGTACAGCCGGGTCAGGCAGTTGAACAGGGTGGTCTTTCCCGCGCCGTTGGGGCCGATCAGGCCCAGGATGCGGCCCCGTTCAACGGACAGGGAGACGCCGTCCAGGGCGACGATGCCGCCAAAGCGGACGTCCACCCCCTCAACGGACAACAACGGCGTCGGTGATTCCGGCATGAAGACTCCCCCTGCTTCCCTTGGAAACGCTCAACGGGTTGCCATGCCGTCACGGCGGCACAACGGTATTGATTTCTTTTGGTGGGTTTCAGTAACAGACAAATTTCACAATTACAACCGGCATATCCCGGATGGAGTCCCCGATCCATGCCTCTGGCAGGCTGCGCAAGGCATCCACGCGATCTCGCGGAACATAGTTCTTATCGCCTCCCAGGGTGACGCGGCGGCGCAAATAGTTCTCTAAGACAGAGCCTAACTCAAGGCAAAACCCTCGTACCCGTTCGCGGCGACCTCTTCGCATTTTTTTACGT
>CBDUSX010000226.1:0-5351 GCA_965369935.1 uncultured bacterium | reverse complement strand
GTCTAGGGCACCATGCGGCGGATGGTTTCGTCCCTGATCTGGAAGAACATGGATTCCTTCACCGCCTCTCCGGTTTCCAGGAACGAGGTCAGCCCCGTCACGCCGGAGTAGGGCTTCATGGTCACCAGCCCCCGGGCCAGAGCCCTGCGGGTTCGGCCCCGCTTGTCCTTCAGCAGCTTTTGCAGCATGTTCATGGTGTCGTAGGCGAAGGCGGTGTAATAGGACGGCGGACGGTAGTTGACCCTGTGGCCGAACATGACGCGGTGCCGGCGCCGGAAGGAGCGCAGGCGGCGGATGCGGCTGCCACGGTCGTAGGCGTCCACGAACACCGCCCCTTCCAGCTTGTCTCCGCCGGCCACAATCACCTCGTCGCTGTTCCAGAAGCGGTTGCCCAGCAGCAGCACCTGCTCCGCGTCCACGGTCACCGGGTAGGGCGCGATCAGCCTCAGGTCCTGGCTGCCCGAGGGGCCGATGGGGATGTAGATCGCATCGAAATCGGCCACGGGGTCCGGCTTGGAATCCCCCACCGCCTCCTGCAGCGCGATGTCGAATTCATCCTGGGGACGGTCCAGCCCGGTCAGGCGCTCGAAGATTTCCTTCAGCCCCACTTCCTGCCCGATGCCCGAACGCCGCCGCCAGGGCTGGTAGGACTCGGCCCCCACCACGCGCCCGCCCCGGCCCTCCACTTCCCGCCAGAACAACTCGCTGATGCGCTCCCCGTAACTTCCGGCGGGATAGACCATCACGAACCGGCGCGCCCCCCTGTAGTCCATGGCGTAGCGGACGATGTCGCGCACCTCCTCCTCCTGGCTTTTCGAATGGCGGAAGACGTAGCGCGAGCCCGGCGAAATCTCCAGGGTCAGGGAGAACGAGATCAGCGGCACCCCCAGCGCCTCCGCCTTGGCGGCCGCCGCCGCGGACTCCCGGCGGGCGAGGGGCCCGATGATGGCGATCACGTGCTCGTCGCGCACCAGTTCTTCCACCATCCCGGCCGCCCGCGCGGGATTGTTGGCCGTGTCCCGAACCACCAGCTCGTATTCCAGCCCCCGCTCGCGGGCCTGCTCTTTGGCCGTTTCCCGCTGCGGCTGCAAATCCACGGCCAGGCTGCGGGCCAGGGCGGTGCCGTTTCCTCCGTTCGCTCTCTGACGGAATTGAAAAGCCATCCGCAGACCGTCCAGCGCGGCGGAGGCCAGGCTGCGCAGGGAGGCGCTGGAACTGCCCAGGGGCAGCAACGCGCCGATTCTGCCCGGGGCGGTCAGGATGCGTGAGGCGATTTCAGCGCGGATGGCATGGACGGATTTGATCTGGGAAGGCGTTGAGGCCAGTCCTTCGTTGCTGATGCGGTTGACCTCCAGCAAGGCGGCTTCGATCTCCCCTCTGTTCACCATCGCCCTCAGCCTCAGGAAGAGCCGCTTTTCCTCCAGCCAGTCCACGTCATCGTGCTTTTCCAGGAACGCGTCCAGCTTCTTCTGGCCGGCCACCTGCAGCAGCATGGCCTCCACTTCCTCCGGTGTGCTTTCCTGCAAGGTGGAGCCGGAGTTGCGCTCCTGCAACAGAAAGGCGGCCGCGGCGAGATAGTCGTCACGGCGCGCGGCGGCCTCGGCCTTCATGGTCAGGTAGCGGGATTGCATCCAGGCCGGCAAATCCTCAAGGGCGTCCTCATCGAAGAAAAACGAGTCCTCCAGGGGCTTTCCCTGCAAGTACAAGGCGTGATTGAGATAGAAATGTGCCAGCGGGAAGGAGGAATCGTCGGGAAATTCGCTGGTGAAGCTGCGGGCGGTGGCCTCCCGCGCCTCCGGCGCGGCATACCCCTCCCCGGCCCGCAGCAGGTAGATCAGGAGCTTTCGTTTCAGCTCGCCGACGTCCTCCCCTTCGGCCCTGGCCTTGTCCAACTCCGGTTGCAGGCGCGCGGCCAGCAGGGGATAGGCCTCATGGCCCTTCCCGTCGTCCACCAGTTCGAGCAGCTCGGACAACTCCACTTCCGGCGCCGGAGGCGCGCCGGTCTCCGCCGCTTCGGATGCCTCTTCCCCGGACTCAGGTTTGCCGGCCAGCACGGCGGCGCCGGCATCTTCCGCCACCACCCAGCCCTCTGGCGGAAGGCTGAGCACGCTCTGCGCCTCGGGAAAGGCCAGGGGCGCCAGCAACGCCACGGCGAGCGAAAGACCCACGGCGGAGCATCTGCGCAAGGAAATTCCGCGCAAGGCGAATGTATGCAGCCGCGATCCGCTCATTTTTCGTCCAGCACCACGATTTCGGCCTTTTTCCTCAGGCCCTCGAGAAACTTATTCATGCGCGTCAGGCGTTGTTTGTTCCATATCCGGTCATGATAGCGGCGCCGGGTGATCTCATTCATTTTCTCGCAATCCACCTTCACCTTCCTCCGTTCGCCGAACAACTTGATCAGATGATAGCCAAACTTGGACTTTACCGGCTGGCTCAATTCTCCCACCTGCAGGGCGAATGCCGCTTCCTCGAAGGGCTTCACAAATTGCCCTTTGGCAATGAAACCCAGCCGCCCCTTGTTGGACTTGACGCGGGGATCTTCGGAGTGGGCCAGCGCCAACTCATCGAAGTCCGCTCCGGCCTCCAGTTCTTCCCGGATGGCGGCGATCCGTTCCAGCACCTCCCCGGATTGCCCGCGCAGCAGAATGTGGCCGATGTCCACTTCGCGGCCGACTTCCGCATCGGCCCGGCAGGCCTCGCGCACCGCACGGTCCTCCACGTAGAGACGCGAGTTGATTTCCCTCTGAATGACCCTCTTTCTCAACATGTCCTTGACCACGAATTCCCTAAGTTCCCGATCGGAGTAAGCGTTCGTAACCCGGGGGTCCCGCTGGATCATGGTGTTGACGCGGCCTTCGATTTCCTTGTCCGTGACCTGAATCCCCAGCCCCTCCGCATGGGATTCCATCAGCAGGGACTCAATGATCTGCTCAATGATCATGGCGTCCATTCGCTTGAGCTTGGCTTCCAGTTCCTCGCCCTTGAAGCGCCCGCGGTAATTCCGTTCCTGCAGCCGGCGGGTGATTTCCACCTCGCGTTTCGTGACAATCTTGTCATTGACGATGATATACGCCCGGTCCACCAGCCTCCGCCGGGCGGCCCCGGCAGGGTCAACCGCCATCGGCACCACGGCCAGCAAGACGCTCCAGAAAATCAGTCCGCGGATCATTGGACGCCTCCGGGATCGCCGGCTTCGCTCTCGGATTCGCGCAACTCGCGGCCTTTTTTCCGCAGCCGGGTCAGCGGAAAGCGGCGCCAGGGGGGGTCTGCATCGAATTTTTGCACGACGGTTTGTTTGAACAACCGGCCGTTAAGCAGATAATTGATGGTGCGCGGAAAGGCGAAGGTCTGCCCTTCGCTTTCCTGAATCAGCAGAAACTCCCCGAATTCGATCGTCAACGCCAGGGGCCGCCGCCCTCCCTCGAGGAGTGTTTGGAGACGCACCGGGAGGTGCCTGATGCGGTCCACCCACAGGAATTTCCCCGGCGACTCCAGCAGCCGGTAGTAAACCTTTCCCTTCGCCGCCCGCACGAAGTCCACGCTGGCCGGCTGGAGCCCCCAGCGGTCCAGCCCCTCCTGCCAGTCCGCCCGGCTTTCCTCCATGAAGGGCAGGTAGGGCAGCAGAATATCCAGTTCGGAAAATTTGCGCTCCTCGCTGAAGTTGACCGACAAGGGCTGCATGGCCTCGTTGATGTAAAAGTGGAGCAACTCGCCATCGGCGGCAAAGGTCTCCACCGCCAGAAACGAGTTGCGGATCCAGTAGGTGGTCTGGTGGAATTCCCGCTCCGGCTGCTCCACGGGCAGGGTTTCGTCCGGGCCCACGCCCGGGATGCGCAGCGCGGCGTCGCCTGCCTGATCGCTGGAAGCTCCGTTGCCCTGGCTGGGGTCGAACACCCGCGAGCGGGTGCGGATGATGGCACGGCTGGTGGAGGTGCTTTTGCTCAGGATGCGCTTGACCATCTCGTCCATCGGCGGCTCGTAGGCCCGCAAAGGGGCGTGCGCGGCCAGCAGCAGGGCGGCCGGCAGAGCCGTCAAAATGAGCAAGCGAAGCGGTCTTTGCAGCATGGGTGGTCCAGGTTGAGCGGCCGCGGAGCGGGCCGGATTGCCGCGCCTCGGGCCGAAACACCGCGCCGGGTTGCATGCCGGGGCTTCCTGTTTGCCGAGAGCCGGGGCGGCCGGGACGAGACCTATACTGCCGTGGATCAACCGGGGAGGCAACACCCTCTATCCAGCCACCCTGATTGGCTTCCCCGGACAGATTCCGAACCCGCCCCTATGGCGGCCGCATGGCCGGTTTCGCGGGAGATGTTGAAACCCGGCCGGCGGACGGGCAGAATAATGCCAGAGTAACGACGTTGGAGTAATAACAAAATCCGCCGCAAAGAACTTTCCGCAAGGACCCCGGCGCCCATGAACCAGACATTGCGAGCCGGCACACGGGGTAGTGAACTGGCCCTGCGCCAGACCCGGGAGATCATCGCCCTGCTGCGGCGGAGCCGGCCGGGACTCGACATCGAGATAGTGGAAATCACCACCCACGGCGACCGGTTTCAGGACGTGCCCATCGCCGACATGGGGCAACATATTGACCGGGGTATCTTCAACTCGGCGCTCGAGGAGGCCGTTCTTGAAGAGCGGGTGGATTTCGCCACCTGCTCCTTCAAGGACGTGGAGTCCGAGCTGCCGCCGGGGCTCAAGGCCGTTTCCGTGGGCAGGCGCGTGGATGCGCGGGACGTGCTGGTCACGCCCCACGGCACGCCCCTGAGCGCCCTGCCCGAGGGGGCCACCCTGGCCACCAGCTCTCCGCGGCGCAAGAGCCAACTCCAGGCGTTTCGGCCGGATTTCCGGTTTCATCCCCTGCGCGGAAACGTCGCCACCCGACTGGATGCGGCCAGCGGAGAAAACGCGAAATTCGACGGGGTGATCGTGGCGGGCGCCGGCTTGATCCGCATGGGACTGGAAGACAGGATCGCGGAGTGGATCGCTCCCGAGATTCTGCTGCCCGCCGCGGCACAGGCGGCCATGGGCTGCGAGTACCACTCGGAGCGCGGGGACATCGCGGAGCTGATCGCTTCCATACAGGACGAGGATACCGAGCTGTGCGCGCGGGCGGAGAAGCAACTGCTGGTCACCCTCAGCGGCGGCTGCTTCGCGCCCATCGGCGTGCTGGCGGAGGTGGAGGCGGGCATGCTCAGGATGCGCTGCCGCATCGTCTCCCTCGACGGCAGGGAAAAGGCCGAGGCCGAGGCCGAGGCGCCGCGCACGGAGGCGGAGCATCTGGTCGCCGGGCTTGCGGAGAATTTGAGCGCCCAGGGGGCGCGGCAGATCATCGGGGAGACCCGCACGGC
>CBDUSX010000225.1:0-5361 GCA_965369935.1 uncultured bacterium | reverse complement strand
GCGGAGAGAGAGGGATTCGAACCCTCGGTACCCGTTACAGGTACAACAGATTAGCAATCTGCCACTTTCGGCCTCTCAGTCATCTCTCCGAATTGATCTTAGGGAGCATTTCGCTCACCGGAATTCTCCCGTCATTGCACCGCCCGCGGATTGCCTGCCGCGGACGCCGCAAGCCGTCCCGGTAGCATCTCCCCGTTCCGCTGTGCCGGCGCAGATTCACTTTATCATATTGGCAGGGAGGAACAACACGGGAGCGGAAGGGCGCTCCGCGGGAGCATTCCAGCTGCGGCGGATTGCGGACCCACCGTACCCGGCTGGCTGTACATCGCCTTGGATGCATCGCCTTGGACGGTGGCAGAGGGGGAGGGATTCGAACCCCCGGAACGCGTGAACGTTCAGCGGTTTTCAAGACCGCCGGTTTCAACCACTCACCCACCCCTCCTCGCAAGGCCCACGGAGCCGGGGAAAGGCTCCCCGGCTTGAATTGAATAGTAGGGACCAACCTTCCGCCCTGTCAATCGCGGACGGCGGGGCGGGGCCGGATGCGCCCACGGGATGCGGCGCGCGCGCGATGCCCCGCGCAGCCGGCGGACAGGATTCGCCCGGCCTAGAAGTAGAGGCGGCTCACGGTCTCGGCGACCATGCACGGCTTTTCCTGGCCCTCCACTTCGATGGTCACGTCCCGCACGACCTGCAAGCCGCCGGAGACCTCGCTCACTTCCTTGATCCTGCTGCGGGAGCGCACGCGGGAGTCCACCACCACCGGCGCGGGAAAGCGCACTTTGTTGGAGCCGTAGTTGACCGATAGCGTCACACCCTCATAGAGGGAGCCGCCCTTGTGCACCGACTTGGTGAGGGTGGGCAGCAGGGACAAGGTCAGGTAGCCGTGGGCGATGGTGTTCTTGTAAGGGGAATCCCGCTTGGCCCGCTCGGGGTCCACGTGAATCCACTGATGATCCCCCGTGGCCTCGGCGAACAGGTTGATCCGCTCCTGATCCACCGCCACCCAGTCCCCCACGTTTTCCTCCCCGGACTCGACGGTGGCCTGCAACTGGGCCAATACCGATTCTTTGGACATGATGCTGCTCCTTGGGTTGGGCCGTGTTGGGGCCGGAGAAAAGGCAGGCCCCCGCGGAGGATGGCTTTTAAGGGGGTTCAGACGCGCGCCCGGCCCCGCCGGCCCGGGCCCTGGGGCTTGTTGTAGTCCATGGTGCCCCGGAAAGCTTTCAGGCCAGGCAGTTTGTCGTTGCGCAGGGCCAGCAGGATCAGGGAATCCAGGTGCGCCATCAACTCCGGATCCAGTTGCTGGTACAACTCCAGCAGGGAAGTCGCCTTGCGGCAGTACTCCCGCGGGGCGCTGTGAATCAGCCGGGCCACGCGCAGCAATTGCTCAAGCTGATCCGAATTGCAGTCGTCCAGTATGTCAATGACCTCTTGCACCGGGGGCTTGTGGTTCTCCAACAGCCGCACCGAGTTGAAGTAGCGCTTCATGTCGTCCGGCGCCCGCTCCCGGTAGGCGGCGAGGATCAACTCCCGGCTGTCTATCTTGAGTTTCCTGGCATAGTCCACCAACTGCGCATCCTTGGGAATGTGGCCGCCGACCACCTTGTTGAACAGGTCATAGGGCACCTTGATCCCGCGCGCGCATTCTTTCACGTCCTTGAAACTGTTTTTGTCAATCGCCTCCCGAATCATCGTCGCAACGGTCTTGGAAGGGGCTCTGTCCCCGTCACGCGATGAATTCGTTGCCATGGTTTTCGGTCGCGGCTGAACGGCATTCTCCTCCAGGCGGAGCGCCGTTGCAGATATTGATTAAAAATACTTTAAATCTATGATTCTATTTATAATTCTTCAAACCTACCCGAACCCGCGGAATTGCTCCTGCCGTTGCCCGGCTCATGCACACCGGGAATCCCCCTTTTTTGCCGCATATTCCCCGCAAGGTTGCGGTGAGCATGCCCGGCCGGCACAAAATCGGATTGTATGTGTGGGCGCTCCGGAGGCCTTTGCGGGCACCGGAACCTCGTCATTCCTTCCACGGGGCCGGGAGAAATGCAATAGTCGAAATGTGATTTTTTTCTGCCCGCGAAACCGCCGCTTCCCGCGCGCAAGAGCGGGCCGCGGCGCGCGTCCGGCCGTCCGGTGCGGGGCGGCCGGGAGGGAAGGCGGGCATGGAATTCACGACCCGCGGCGCCTCCTCCCCCGTGGAGGCCGGGCCGGCAGGGCGGATGCGCCAACCAATCTGAATTTTCCTGCGTATTACATAATGATGGGGCGGAGCGTGGCCGGGCTGAATTTGGCCGGGTGGCACGTGAAGATTGAATTGTAATCGGCGGACATTCTGGGTATATTTGGTATTATAGGGAAAGACTGTGCAGGTCGCATGCCGCGTGGTGATCCTCAATTTCCCACCAGGCGGCGAATCATTTCCGCGTTTGACCGCAGAGGTGTAAGTTGGCCATTTGGGACAGGTTCATTCCTTCCAAGGATACGGACGAGAAGAAGGCCAAGGAGAGCTGGAACAGCGCCATCAAGTACTTCGACGGCGGGCTGAACAACCGCGCCTTGAAGGACCTGCAGGATGCACTCGTGCTGAATCCCGGCTATGGCCCCGAGGCCATGGATCTGATGCAGACCTTCTCCCAGCAGGGCAATGAGGAGATGGCCTTAAGCGTGGGCTACGCGCTGCTGAAGATGGATTCCAAGAACTTCGAGTTGATGAACCAGCTTGGCAATTCCCTGCGCAACACCAATTCCTTCAGCAAGGCCAAAAAGCTTTACACTTACGCCCTCAAGATCAACCCGCAATACACCAACGCCAAGTACAACCTGGCAGCCTCTTCCTTCAACATCACCACCAGCGATTCCATGCTGGTCTCCCAGACCAAGCGGGTGGAAGCCTTTCACGATTTTCGCCGTTACGAGTTTCAGGGCAATCGCATCGGCTTCTTCCCCGTCCCCAACGAGGAGTTGGGCGAGGACGCCGGCAAGGAGGAGGAAGCGGAACAGGAGGAGCTGACCGATGAGGCCCGCCAGCAGATGCTCGACGGGTTTGTCCAGCAGTTGAAAGGGGATGTGGAGGCCATGGGCGGCACGTGGGAATCCCTGTTCAATCTGGCGTTGCTCTATGACCTGAACGAAATGGGCACCCTGGCGATCCAGTATTACCGGCAGGCGCTGGAAAAGGAGCCGGAGGACCGGATGATCAACAACAACCTCGCCGTGGCCATGATCCTGCTCGAGGAAAATGTGGCCGATGCCGAGGCGACGCTGCTCCAGAATCTGGGGCAGCACCGGTTTGACCGCACCACCGTTCTCAATCTGGCCCTGCTCTACCGCAAGATGGGCAAGCAGTTTCAGACCTTGCGGTTTTTCACCTACATCGGCGACCTGCTCTCCAAATCCCTGGGCAAATTCGAAACGGACGAGGTGGAAAACCATGCGGCGGAGTTGTTCGGCAAACGCAAGTACCACGAGGCCATTCCGGTTTTCGAGAATCTGGCTCTCGAGAAGCAGGAGGATTTCTGGTACGAGAAGCTGGCCGTCATGTATCTGAACCAGAAAAACGAGGACAAGTACCTGCAGACCTTCAAGCGCCTGCTGAAAATCAACCCGGCGCATGAGGAGGCGCAAGCCAAGCTGACCGAACACGCCGCCGATTACGAGGCGCAGGCGCGGGAGAAGATTGACAAGGGCAGTACGCGCTATGGCATTGAATTGATGCTCAAAGCGGTGAAGATAGAAGAGACGCCCGAACGATGGGTGGAATTGGCCCAGCTTTATCAGGACGACGGCGAGGAAATTCTGGCCGAGAACGCGCTAAAGCGATGGAAGAAGCTGACCGGCGAAGCCGAGGGCCAGGAAGAGCAGCAACAGGCCTCCGCCAGTTGATCCGTGCAGCCATGGGCCGCGGCCCCGCCCCTTCCGGCCGCGCACAGGCCCATGCCCCATACATTCATCATTTCCGCCGCCCACCTCCTCGGGCAGCCTGCTTCCGGGAAGACCCCCCCTTGCCGTCCCCCTTGAGCCTTCCGGGCAGGCCGGTTTCCCTTCGCGCTCCGTCCGGGACATCCGCCCGGCCGCGCCGCCGGTGGGGCCGCGCCCTTGCGGCAGCGGCGCTGGTTGCGGTGTGCGCCCTGCTGCCCGTCTTCGGAGTGGCCACGGCCCGTCCCATGCCCCGTGGCGATTGCGGAAAGCCCAAGGCGGGCGATGATCTCAGCCGCTGCAATTTCCGCGGGGCGGAATTGGGCGGGGCCAATCTGAGCCGCACCAACCTGTTCGAGGTCAATTTCAGCGGGGCCAACCTGCGCGGCGCGAACCTGACCGGCGCCATGGCCGAGCGCGCCAACTTCAGCGGCGCCAACCTCACCTCGGCCAGGCTGACCGGAAGCTTTTCCCATGCCCGCTTCCGCGGAGCCGTATTGAACAATGCCAGCGGGGAAAAAGGCCTGTTCTACCGGGCGGACTTCGGCGGGGCGGAGATGCAAAACGTCCGGTTCAACCGGGCCAGCCTGCTGGAGGCACGCCTGGACCACGTGGTGGCCATCGGCGCGAACATGGTGCAGGCCAATCTTTCCGGCGTGGACGGCGGCGAGGCGGATTTCTCGCGGGCCGTGCTTTCCCGCGCCTTCATGACCAACGGCAACTTCACCTCCGCCGTGTTCGTGGGCGCGGTGCTGATCGAGGCCAATCTGGCCAGGACGTTTCTGGACAAGGCGGTGCTCAACGGTGCGAACCTTTCCCGGGCCTACCTGTTCGAAACGTCGTTCACCCAGGCCGTTGCCATCGGCGTACAACTGGATGGGGCGGCGCTGCTGCGCCCGCGGGTGCTGGAGGCCAATTTTACCAATGCGCTCAATGCCCCCGCCTGGCTGACCGAGGGGATGGAAGAGGGGCGCTTCACCCCCTCCCAGCTCGCCAGGAAAATCCGCAAGGGCCTGCGGGAACTCAGCGGGGCTTATCTGCACAAGCTGGAATTGCAGGGGATTGACTTCACCGGCACCAACTTCCAGTACGCCGACCTGACTCAGGCCGACCTTTCCGACACCAATCTCAAGGATGCCTCCCTCCTGCTCGCCGCGGTCCAGGGGGCGAACCTGGTGGGGGCGAGCCTGGCCAATACGAATCTGGCCGGGGCCAACCTTTCCGGCGCCAAGCTGGAAGTGCACTACCAGAAGGAATCGCAGTACTGGCAGTTCGTGGGCACGCCCGAATGGGTGCCCACCAGGCCCCCGCAAGCAGAACCGCCGCCGGGCGATGCAGACGCAAAGGCAGACGCCGGGCAAGGACAGGCAGAGGAATCCACCAAGGAATCAGACGCGGGGCAAGGACAGGCGGAGGTGCGCGAGGCTTCAGGCGCGG
>CBDUSX010000224.1:0-5367 GCA_965369935.1 uncultured bacterium | reverse complement strand
TCTGCCTGGGCGCGGGGAGCGTCACTCTCTGGGTGGGCGGTTCCACCACAATTCCCGCCGGCGGCGTTGCCTCGACCGGATTGCTGAGCGTGGCAACGACACTCACATTGGCCTATGTCGGTGGGTCATGCTAAATCATTGGGTGCATCAGGTGAGAGCGGATCCGCTTTGCCGCCGAAACAAAAATCCTATCCCAACCCCGGCGGATGACAGCAAGATGAGCGACCTTCGCAAATATGCAGGCTTTCTACGCTCCAACGCGTTGTGGGCTGGAATTGCGGGCCTGCTGGCGCTGGTCCTGGCCGGGAGCGCTTTCGGCGCGTCCTTCAAGGTTTCGCCCACCCGCTTCGAGTTTTCCCTGGACAAGCGCTTTACCAACTTCTTCACGGTGAGCAACAATTCCGGAGAATCGTTGCGCATTCGGGCCTTTACCAGCTTTCTGGACGTGGACGAAGGCAACAAACTGGTGCCCGTGAAGGATCATCCGTTGGATTTGAGCAAATATGTCGTAATCAACCCACGCAGGTTCACCCTGGGGAACGGTCAGAGCCGCAACGTGCGGTTTTCCGTGCGGCCCCCGCGGGACATCCCGCCCGGCGAGTACCGGGTAGTGGTTTTCTTCGACGAACTGCCCAGGTTTTCCGGCAAGCAGCCCAAAAAGTCAGCGGGGCCACCGAGGGGATTGGGTTCCGTACGCATCCGCCTGCTGACCCGTCTCGGCATCACCCTGTACGGCATGAAGGGTGATCGCCAAATCGACGCATTCCTGGAGAACGCCAAGGTGGTTGTGGAAAAAGGACAACTGATCGTGACGGGAAAGGCGGTAAACCAGGGCAACGCGCGCGCTCAGCTTTTCATCACGGCCAGCGTTGAAAGGAACGGCAAACCGCGGCAGGAACCCGGGCAAACGAGAATCGTTGTCCAGCGGTCCCAATGGCGCGAATTCCGGATCGTGCTCCCTGCCCCTCCCAAGGGCAGCTACCAGATTCGCCTCAAGGGCTCCCACAAAGACGAAGCAATTTTCGATACGCTTCTACCCTTCAATTCAGTGCCTTCTGCTCAATAGGTTCGATAATCTGTGCTTCGCCGAGGGATAGCTCTTCTCTATTTGTCTGTCGCAATATCTGCCTTACCCGCCTTCGTTTACCCCCAGGACGGCGGCGTAGGATTCGTGGAATTGCGGGTAAACGCCCGGGCGCCCGTTGCGTTCTTCGAGACCTACCTTGACGAGCGGGAGGACCCCTACCCGCAACTCGACGCGATGATGCGGGAGCTGGAAATCCCGGTGGCCTACGACGCGTCCCTGGGAGTCGCACAGGGGTTCCTCGCGGACGGAACCACCCGGGTCATCCTGCACTTGCAAAGAAAATCGGTGGTTATCGGCGATACCACCCTTACGGTCACGGAGAATACCTTTCGCCTGATCGAGGGAAAACTCTACATTCACTACGCCGCACTGAACGCTTTCTTCCCCCTGGAGGCGACCTGGGATTTGGACGCCTTCCGGCTGCGCGTCATAACGAAATACCCCCTGCCGTCGGAGGAGAGGCAAAAGCGCCTGGCCATGCGCAGACGGCTGGACGAACAGCGTGGGCGGAAATACCGGGCGGAAGACCTGGAGCGGGAAGTGCCCTGGTTCGATCCGGGCATGTTCGAATTGAAGACGACCGTCAGCGGAGGAAAAGAACACCCGGACGGCACTGTGGTCAATCTGCAGGGCGTGCACAGGTTCCTGAAGGGCGACCTGGAGTACTCGCTCACCCATTCCCGCTTCGACGGCGACACCCGCGCCCGCGTGCTCGATTTTGCCCGGCTCACCTATTACGATCCCCTGCGCACCAAGCAATTGCAATTGGGGGACACCTTCACCTCCTTTTCGCCTCTGGTGCTGGACACCGTGAGCATCCGGGGTGGTTCCTTCTTCACCGGAGGCAGGCAGCTGCGGTTTGGCCGCACCACCTTGATCGGGACCGCCCCCCCTAACTCCGAGGTGGATTTGTTTCGCCTGGGCGTACTGGTGGATTTCACCACGGTGGACGAAAAGGGCTTCTACACTTTCACCGACCTCCCCCTGTCGGTGAAAGTGACCCTGTTCGAGGCGCGAATCTTCACCCCCACCGGCCGGCAAATCACCCAGTTTCACGAGGTGGCTTCTCAGGAGGAAATGCTGGAGCAAGGAGAATTTGCCTCCATCGGAGGAGCGGGCCACGGAGAGCGGGCAGGGGGCGAATTCACCGTTGAAGGAGGGGAGGTGCGCTATGGCCTGCTCGATTGGCTCACCCTGGGCGGCTATGTCTTGAGTCTGGACAACTTCGTGGTGGAACTCGACCCCATTCAAGACCAGACCACCAGCGGGGCCTTTTTTCTGCTGCGCCCCTTCAACGCACTGGTGCTGCTCGGCGAACGTGCGCAGGCCAGCGAACAGGACGGTGCCGCGACCCGTTGGGATGCCTTTTTGAGATTCGCGGACATTTCCCTGGAGATAGACCAGCGCCTCTACGACGGCGCGTACGATCCGCCCAACCGCACCCGGGCCACGGTGTTCAGCCAGCCGGACGTCGCCGATGATATCCTCATCATTCAGGCCCGCGCACGCTACTTCGCCACCAATATCAGCTTCAAGAGCACCCTCACCGATTTCGGCGAAACGCGCCTCCTGGAGGAAGATACGCTGAGGCTGGACCGGCGGTTTCCGCCCCTGTTCTCCCTCAGTCTCGCCTTGAGCAAGGCGCGCTCCTCCGAAGACGGATTCTCGAAGGCGGGAACGGACGCGCAGGAATTGCTGGCGATCACGCGCATCAGCAACCTGACCCGGCTGGAATTTCTAGTGCGGAGGTCCGAGGTGATCGATCAGGCAACCACCAACGATTGGCAGGTGGTGCTGAGAAAGAACCAGCGCCTCGATTCCCCCTGGTCCTACCGCCTTTCCCATACCGTCTCCGGCAGTCTGGAGCCTCTCACCGAAGCGGCGCTCGGGTATCTGTTCTCACACAGGTTCCGCGTCCTGGGCCAGATTGACAACCAGGATCGCTGGCTGGCGCAGGTGGAATTCACCGTTCCCTTCCGCGTCTCCGGCGACGGATTCGAGACCCTGCCGGCCCAGACCTTCGGCCGCGCGGGGCTGACAGGAACGGTATTCGTGGACGATAACGGCAACGGCGTGAGGGACCCCGGCGAAGATCCCATGTCCGACGTGTCCATCCTCGCCCCGGGCATCCGGGGGCTGGAATCCGACGAGAACGGCCGCTTCCGGGGATGGGGACTGCCGACACACGGCGTTACGGATATCACATTGGACCTGCTCTCCACGGACGCGCTCTACACACCGGCAAGGAAAAGGGTCGCGGTGGCCGCCCGGCCCGGCGAAATGGTGCACCTGGATGTGCCCCTCGTTCCGGCGGGAGGTCTGGAAGGCCTGTTGCGCATGGAACAGCCCCTGGACGTTTCCCCCGCCAACGGGCTCGAGATGGTTCTGATCCGCGGCGACGGCAGCGAGGAGAGCCGGTCGCCGGTGGAATTCGACGGCAGCTTTGTATTTGAGAGCATTCCCCCCGGAGTCTACCAGTTGTATCCCGATCCTGAGCAACTGGAAGACATGAAGCTGACCGTCCAGCCAGCGCGGCAGGAGGTGGTGCTAACCCACGGCAAGGAACCGGTCTGGCTGTACGACGTGGAATTCCAGCTGGAGGTATCCTCCCGGCCCTAGCGGGCCGCGGTTCCGCCGTCCGTTTTGATCGTCCCGCCAGGGCCGGGCCGTTTGCGATTTTGGGCGATTCTGCTATCACTTTCCATTGACCAGGCAGGGGAGCGGGGAGATCGGAAGCGGGCGGGGTTGAAGATTCGGACGATGGCCAACGAACATCTGGAAAAGCTGAACAATCTGGGCGACCTCCTCAACCGGGGCGCCGACCCGGACAAGGTTGCGCTGATCGAACAACCCTCCGGCGCGCCGGCCCGCCAATTCACCCACGGGGAGATTGACCGCGCGGCCACCGCCGTAGCCCGCGCCCTGCATTCCCGCGGCTTCGCACCCGGGGAGCGCATCGCCATCCTGGCGGCCAACTCGGCCGAATTCCTGATCGCCTACCTGGGCACCATGCGCGCGGGCCTGGTATCCGTGCCGGTGAACTATAAGTTTCCCCGCGACACCATCCACTACATTCTCTCCGACGCGGACGCCAAGCTGGCGTTCTGCGATGCGGCGCGGCGGGAGGACTGTCCGCCCGGCCTGCCGGCGGTCGTGCTCGATCAGCCGGGGGCCGAAGGCTTCGAGGCGTTTATGGAGCCGGGAGAGTTCGAGACCCGGCGCGTGGGGAAGGAGGACATCGCCATGTTCCTCTACACCTCCGGCTCCACGGGCCAGCCCAAGGGCGTGCCCCTGACCCATGCCGGACAGCTGTGGGCCGTGGGCACCCGGGCGCGGGGAGGCGCGGACTTCGAGCGGCAGCGCTATCTGGTCGCCGCGCCCCTGTACCACATGAACGCCTTGTTCGGCGCCAAGTTCTCCCTGGCCTTGCACGCCAGCACGGTGCTGCTGCCCCAGTTCGAAGCCCGCGCTTACATCGAGGCGGCGGGGCGTCACAAGGCCACCTGGCTGACCTCCGTGCCCACCATGCTGGCCCTGGTGGCGCGGGAGACCGAAGCCCTGGCCGCCACGGACCTGTCTTGCGTCCAGACGGTCACCATGGGCTCCGCGCCGGTGACCCAGAAGCTGGTGGACACGGTTAGGGGCGCCTTTCCCGGCACGCGCATCGTGGTCAATTACGGCACCACCGAGTGCGGCCCCATGAACTTCGGGCCCCACCCCGAGGGCCTGCCCCGGCCGGACACGGCCGTGGGCTATCCCCTGCCCAACGTGGGCCTGCGGCTGGCCGCCGGCGGCAGCCGGGAGGCGGAGCAGGGGGTGCTGGAATTGCTCACCCCGGCCATGATGCCCGGCTACCACAACCTGCCGGAGAAGACCGCGGAAGTGACCACGGACGACGGGTGGTACATCACCGGCGACGTGATGCGCAAAGACGAGCACGGTTTTTTCTATTTTGTGGGGCGCACCGACGACATGTTCGTCTGCAGCGGGGAGAACATCTACCCCGGCGAGGTGGAACGGATGCTGGAGGGCCATCCGGACATTCAGCAGGCCTGCGTGGTGCCCGTGCCGGACGACATCCGGGGCCACAAGCCCTTCGCCTTCGTGGTGCCCCGCGACGGCGCGCGGTTGACCGAGCAGATGGTGAAGGACTACGCTCTGGCCAACGCCCCGGCCTACCAACACCCGCGCCGGGTGGAATTCATGGCCGAGTTGCCCCTGGCCGGCACCAACAAGGTGGACCGCAACCTGCTGGCTGAGCGCGCCGGCGGCCTGGCCGC
>CBDUSX010000223.1:0-5370 GCA_965369935.1 uncultured bacterium | reverse complement strand
AGCCGAACAGGCCGGTCATGGGCCCCATGGGCGGGAGGGTCATCATGCCCAGTTCCACCAGCAGCAGCCAGAACACCCCCCATGCCGCCGCCCCGAGCCAGCTGGCCCGCTTGCCCCACACAAAGGCAAAAAGCAGCCCGAAGCACGCGCCGTTCATGTAGTGCACAAACACTCCGACGGGATAGAAGACTGAAAAATCCTTGCTCGCCGTGACAATCTTTCCGAACAGCACCGGCATGTCAGCCGGCAGCCAGCCGTGGATCACCCCCGCCTGCCGCACGCCGTCCAAAGCGAGGGTGGCGATGGCCCCCACGCACACCCCCACCACAATCCGCCGCGTCACGTCCGGATAGGGCCTGCGGCAGAACAGCGCAATGCCGCACAGGATCACCAGCGCCGGCAGGTAGACCAGCGGTACGTAGTACAAGGCGAAGTCGTGGGCCGCCATGATGGCCCCTGGCCCGCGGGGGATGCCCAGGTAATACTGCGCGTATCCGAAAGAAAGGGTCACCAGTTGAATGGGCACCGCGCCCCCGGCGAACAATGCCAGCAGAATCAGCAGGTCGCGCCTGCGGTCGTTGCCTTGTCCGAGCATGATTCTCCTTGTACGTTGCGGTTGGCCCGGCGCGCGGAGGCTCCCCCACGGCGGCCCGCGGTTGTCATTCCGCCAGCGCGTCCTTGAAGCGCAGCAGGTTCTTCCGCCTGCCCAGGGCATGGGCGGCTTCGATGGACATCAGCGTGGCGCCGGGATTGTCCGCGCACCATTGGGCGCCGGCTTCCGGCGAGCGGAAGAAATACACGTAGTGACAGAACTTCGCCACGATGTCTTCGGCAATGTCCTCCGGCGGCTCCATCATGGACACCACCGCCTCGGCGGGCTCACAGCTTTCCACCCGCTCGGGCGATATGCTCAGGCGGATCACCTCCCCCGTGACCGGGCAGGGGGATTCCACCTCCGCCGTCCGGCCCAGAATCTGGGGGATGAACAGGGTGTCCCAGGCGCACCAGGTGTACAGCTTGCGGCCATCCACCTTGAACAGGTGCTTGGAGAACGGCCGCGGCGTGAGGCCCCAGAAGCCGATGATGGCCTCCCCCTCGTAATACACGCCACGCCATACGGCGAGCATGCCGTTCACGCGCTCCTCCGGCAGCCCCGCGGCTTCGGCCAGCGCCCGCGGGGCGACGGGCTCGCCCTGGGCCAGCAGGCGGTACAGGTGCAGGGCCACCCGCGCCGATTCCGGCTCCAGCCTGGGAAAGAGTTTCACGAATTTTTCTGCCAGCCGCTCGATCTCACCGGCGGCTGCGGGCTGTATGGTGCCGGTCACGTTCATCCTATGCGCTCCTGATGCTTATGGCCCCCGCGCGGCTGTGGTGATTTAGCACAAAATTGTAGTGGAATCGCCACCACCATGCACGGGCCTTCTTCCGTTTTTTCTGCTTTTTCCCGCTTATTTTGGTTTTTTTCGCTTTTTTTGCGCGTTGTTTCAATTTTTTTTCGGAGCGGCAAAACACCTAACGGGGTATAATGACAGTGGGAGCCGCAGCAAAAGAGAGAGAGCCAACGGGGGACGGCCGGCGGCGCGCCCCAGCCCTGGGGACTGAACCATGTGGCGCGGACTGTTCAATTGGCTGGCACGAATGTGCGGCTGGAAGCCGGGGGGCATCGAGCCCCATCCTGACTTCTCCGGCGACCGCGGCGAGCGGCGGCATGCGGAAGCGCTGATGGAAGCCCAGTCCAGGCACGCCGGGCACAAGCCCTGACGAAATCGCGCCATGGCCCGCGCGCCTGGCCCGCCAATTCGGTTGCACCAAATTGATACGATGGCGTAAAATAAAAGGAGTGCCATTGCCGGGAGGCGATACGAAGGAGGGCACACACCCAATGATAAGGACGCGCCCATGGGGTTGTCGCTGAACCAGTTCACCAACAAGGCGCAGGAAGCCGTCCTGGCCGCCCAGAAATACGCCGAAGAAAACCAGCACGCCAAGATTGTCCCCGAGCATCTGCTGCTCACCCTGCTGTCCCAGGAAGGGGGGATCGTCCGCGCCATCCTGGACAACGCCGGCACCGATGTGGAGCAGTTGACCCAGCAGGTCGTGCGCTTCGTGGACCGCCTGCCGCGCACCTCCGCGCGGGGCACCACGCCCTACGTCTCCAAGAAGCTGCAGGCGGTGGTGCAGCGCGCCGAGCGGGAAGCGGCGACGCTGAAGGACGAGTACACCAGCTCTGAGCACCTGCTGATCGCCCTGGCCGTCGAGCGGGGCGGCGAGGCCTACGATCTGCTGAAGGCCCGCGGCATCACCCGCCAGTCGGCCCTGGAATTGATCCGGGCCATCCGGGGCAACAAGCGCGTGGTGGAGCCCACCGCGGAGGACAACTTCGGCGCCGTGGAGCGCTACTGCCTGGACCTGGTGGAACTGGCGCGCCAGGGCAAGCTGGACCCTGTGATCGGCAGGGACGAGGAGGTGCGGCGGGTGATCCAGGTCTTGAGCCGCCGCAGAAAGAACAACCCGGTGCTGATCGGCGAGCCCGGAGTGGGCAAGACGGCCATCGTGGAGGGCCTGGCCCAGCGCATCGTTTCCGGCGACGTGCCCGAGACCCTGCGCAACAAGCGCATCCTGTCCCTGGACATCGGGGCGCTGATCGCGGGCACGAAGTTCCGGGGGGACTTCGAAGATCGCATGAAGACCATCATCAACGAGATCGAGGCCGCCGCGGGCTCCATCGTGCTGTTCATCGACGAGTTGCACACCGTCGTGGGCGCGGGCGCCTCGGACGGCAATATTGACGCCTCCAACATGCTCAAACCCGCCCTGGCGCGGGGTACCCTGCGCTGTGTGGGGGCCACCACCCTCAACGAATACAAGAAGCACATCGAAAAGGACGCGGCCCTGGAGCGGCGCTTCCAGCAGATCCTGATCAACCAGCCCGACGTGGACTCCACCATCGCCATCCTGCGGGGCCTGAAGGAAAAGTACGAGGTGCACCACGGCATCCGCATCAAGGACGCGGCCATCATCGCCGCGGCCACCCTTTCGAACCGCTACATTTCCGACCGCTTTCTGCCCGACAAGGCCATTGACCTGATTGACGAGGCCAGCGCCCAGCTGTGCATCGAAATCGACTCCCTGCCCACCGAGATAGACCAGATTGACCGCAAGGTCATGCAGATGGAAATCGAGGCGGCGGCCCTGCGCAGGGAGGAGGACGCGGTCAGCCAGGAGCGCCTGGCCGTGCTGGATAAGGAGCTGGCCGACCTGCGCGAAACCAGCGGCGCCAAAAAACTGGACTGGAAGCGCGAAAAGGACAGCATCGGGCGGCTGCGGGAACTGAAAGAGGAAATCGAGCGCACCGGAAGGCAGGAGCAGGAGGCTCAGCGCGACGGCAACCTGGAACTGGCCGCGCGCCTGCGCTACGGCACCCTGGACGATTTGAACAGGAAGCTGGCCGAGGCCAACGAGGAGTTGGAAGGGATCGGCTCCCGCCGCATGCTGCGCGAGGCGGTGGACGATGAAGACATCGCCGGGGTGATCTCCCGCTGGACGGGCATCCCGGTGGAGCGCATGCTGGAAGGCGAGCGCAACAAGCTCCTGCGCATGGAGCGCTCCCTGGCCCGGCGGGTGGTGGGCCAGAAGCAGGCGCTGTTCGCCGTCAGCAACGCCATCCGCCGCTCCCGCGCCGGCATCCAGGACCCTGACCGCCCCATCGGCACCTTCATCTTCGCCGGCTCCACCGGCGTGGGCAAGACCGAGTTGGCGCGGGCCCTGGCTGGGTTTTTGTTCGACGACAAGCGGGCCGTGGTGCGCATAGACATGTCCGAATACATGGAGAAACACTCCGTGGCCCGCATGATCGGCGCGCCACCGGGCTATGTGGGCTTCGAGGAAGGGGGCCTGCTCACCGAGGCGGTGCGGCGCCGGCCGTATTCGGTGCTGCTGTTCGACGAGGTGGAAAAGGCCCACGCGGACGTGTTCAACCTGTTCCTGCAGATCATGGACAGCGGCCGCCTGACCGACTCCCAGGGGCGCACGGTGGATTTCAGAAACACCGTGATCATCATGACCACCAATTTGGGCCAGGACTACTCCGGGAACGGCCGGCCCTCATCCCACGAGGAAATGACGCAGACCACCATCCACGCCCTGCGCAGCCACTTCCGCCCGGAGTTCCTGAACCGGGTGGACGAGGTGGTGGTCTTCAACCGGCTGGAGCTGGAGCACATCCGGGAAATCATCGGCATCCAGCTCAAGCACTTGCAGGAGCGGCTGGACGCCCACAAAATCGAGCTCAAGCTCGATCCCTCGGCGGAAAGCTACCTGGCCGAAATGGGCTACGACCAGGATTTCGGCGCGCGGCCCCTGAAGCGGATCATGCAACGGGAAATCCAGGACGTCATCGCCTACAAGCTGCTCGACGAGACCCTCAACTCAGGGGACCGCATCGAAGTGCGAAAAGGGAAGGAAGGGCTCACCTTTCACCGGCTCTGAAACCCTGACTGAACTGCCTCCATTATCCCTTCGCCGGCCGCCAGGGCTCGGCAGCGCCGCGGGCCTGGCGTTGCCGAGCCCTGCAACCAGTCTTTTCAGTCACCTGTGAGCGAGCTTTCGGTGAAGCCCGAAAGCGGGCGCTGGCATGGATTGTGCCTTCGTCAACGGTAAGAACGGTCATCGGTAAGGAGGACAATCGGTAAGCAGGGGTGGCGCCAGGGGGACGGAAACCGGAAGGTTTTCGTAAATTATCCAACCGCCCCCTCGGCCTTTGATTGAACGGACATCCTCTGAAAATGTTCTCCCCTGATGTTCTCCCGCGGCCCTCCCCGCCCGCTTCTGCGAGGCCTGGCGTGGCTGTAATGAGGATTTATAAAAAAAAAGACTGTATTTTGGGCCACTTTTTCGTTACAAGGGATAAATCAATCTCAAAGAGGAGTTATGGATTCAAAGGTAGAAGATCGTCGAGCGTTCGAAAGGAAGCGGCTTAACCTGAAGAAACGGCTGGAGATCATCAAGGCGCTGGAAGTGGGAGTGCAGGACATTTCCCTGGGAGGGGTCAGGTTCCGCTCCAGCCAGGAATTTCCCGTGGGCGTGGAAATCAGCGTGGGCAACGAAATTTTCCGGGCCTTCGCCACCGTGCTGGAATGCGTACAGGAAACAGGCAGCGGCGGCGAGCCGGCGTATCTCGTGCGGTGCCGGTTTGTCACTTGCGAAGATCAGGCCCAGGAAAAGATGCTGTCGGACCTGATGGAAGATGCCGAGGGCGACGCCATGGAATTTCTCGTTACCTGATCCGGCTCATCGCCTAATCCGCAAAACCCCGCGGCCCGTTTTCCCTCTCGGCGCAGTACTTCGCGCCGACACCCAGCATGCGCGGCC
>CBDUSX010000222.1:0-5385 GCA_965369935.1 uncultured bacterium | reverse complement strand
GGCTGATGCCGGGACGCCGGCCGGCGCTCCGGATGGAAAAGGGTGTACACGACCGGAATAACCAGCAGGGTGATGAAGGTGGAGCTGATCAACCCCCCCACCACCGCCCGGGCCATGGGCGCCTGGGCTTCGGAGCCTTCACCCAGCCCCAGCGCCAGGGGCATGAGCGCGCAGATGGTGGTCAGGGAAGTCATCAGGATCGGGCGCAGGCGCTGGCGCCCGGCGGCAATTACCGCATCGTACACGCCCAGCCCCTCCTCCCGGCGCAGCCGGTCCGTGCGGTCCACGATCAGGATGGCGTTGTTCACCACGATGCCCACCAGCATGATGCTGCCGATGAACGACTGCACGTTGAAGGTCGTTCCGGTGATCCACAATCCCAGGATGACGCCGATCGCGCCCAGGGGCACGGTGCACATCACCACCAGAGGATCGCGCAAGGATTCATAGAGGGAGGCCAGGATCATGTACACCAGCGCCAAGGCCATGATGAATCCGAACATCAGCTCAAAGAACGCCTTTTGCTGCTCGTCATAGTCGCCGCTGATGAAGAACTCATAGTCCCTGGGAAGCGGTATGGTGCCCAGCCGGGCGCGCACATCGGTGACCACGCTCCCCAGGTCGCGCCCTCCCAGATTGGCGGCCACGATGGCCGTACGCTGCTGGTTGATGCGCTCGATCTTGATCGGCCCGCGCGCCGGCGTCGGCCGCACCAGGTTGCGCAGCACCACCTGCCGTCCGCCGCTGCCGGTCACGCTCAGCTGCAGAAAATCCTCCACGGTCAACCGCTCCGCGCCAAGCAATTGCACCCGGATGGGGACTTCATCCCCACCTACCCGGTAGGTTCCCGCTTCGCTGCCCCCCACGGCCGTTTCCAGCGCGCGCGCCACCCGCGAGATGGACACTCCCAGGTCCGCCGCGCGATCCCGGTCAATGTGCATCAGTTGCTGCGGCACGCTCCCCTCGCGGCTGAGCCGCACATCGGTTATTCCCGATACGTCCCGGATCGCCTCGCGCACATCGCGGGCCAGCCGATCCACCGTGGCCAGGTCATGGCCGCGCACTTCAATTTGCAGGCGCTCGTCCCCTCCGGCCAGCCGCCGAATGACGAAGATTCCACTCTGATCGCGCACGCGCACCGCGGCCCCGGGGAAATTGCGCAACTCCTTCCTTAAGGCCGCGGCAATCTCCGCACTGCTCCGGCCGCGCTCCGCGGCGGGTTTTAGGGAGATGCGCAGTTCGCCCCCAGCGGGACGGGCCCGGTACCAGGAGCCTCCGGTGCGGACAAAATAGTTGCTCCGTTCCGGAATGGTGCGCACAACGATCTCCTCCACCCGCTGCATGTTGCGGTCCACCACGTCCAGCCGGGTGCCGGGCTCCATTTCCAGGTCCACGCGCACCTCACCCTCGTCCGTGGGCGGCATGAACTCCGTTCCAATGTTCGTTGACAGCGCAAGCACGGCCATGAGCAAGGCGGCCACGCCCAACAGCAACAAGCCGCGGTTGGCCAGCACCCGCTGCAGAAGTGCCGTGTAACCTGCATCAAGGGCTGCAAAGGCGCGGGCCAGCAGCTCCAACAAGCGGCGCCCCTGCGCCGTGCGCGCGTGGCCGGGATCGCCAGGGGCGTGGGCCATCCGCGCAGCCAGCATGGGCACCAGGGTAAGCGCCACGAGCAGGGAGCAGCCAACGGCGAACGCCACCACATAGGCCATCTGGCTGAACATGACGCCGGTCACGCCCCGCACGAACAGCAGGGGAAGAAACACCACCAGGGTCGTCAGGGTGCTGGCCAGGATCGCCGTGGCCACCTGATTGGTTCCCAGGATGGCGCTGGTCTGGGCGTCTTCCCGGTTGCGTTCTTTGCGCTGCACGATGTTTTCCAGCACCACGATGGCGTTGTCCACCATCAATCCCACGCCCAGGGAGAGTCCGCCGAGGGTCATGATGTTCAGGGTGAGGCCCCCGAAATAGATCAACACAAATGTAGCCACGATGGACACGGGGATCGCCACGGCCACCACCAGCGTGCTCCGCACATTGCGCAAAAACAACAGCAACACCAACACGGCCAGCGCGCCTCCATAGAAGATCGTCTGGGTGATGTTGCCGATCGAGCGCAGGATGTACTTGGACACGTCAATGAGAGGCACGATGCGGGCCTGGGGCAGGTTGGCGTTGAGCCGTTCCACCTCCCGCAAGGCCGCCCGGGCTACCTGCACGGTGTTGGAGGACGATTGCTTGCGCACGCCCAGGCGCACCCCCGGCTCCCCATTGATGCGCGAAATGCTGGTGACCTTTTTGTGGGTGTCAATGACTTCCCCGATCTGCCGCAATTTGACCGGCGCGCCGTCCCGCACCGCAATCACCAGATCGCGAATCTGTTCCAGGCTCGTAAACTGGCCCGGTGTGCGCAAGGTAATTTTATACTGGCCGCGTTGGATTTCCCCGGCGGGCAGGTTCAGATTGGCTTCCCGGATCGCCGTCAGCACCTCGTCCAGGGGCAGGCTCAGGGCCAGCACTTTTGCGGGGTTCAGGCGCACCTGAATTTCCCGCTCCAACCCACCGAATACGTCCACCACGGCCACGCCGGGTACGCGCTCCAGCCGGTAGATCATCTGGCGGTCAATCAGTTCACGCAGTTCGATGGGGTCAAGGTGGGAGGACACGCCCAGGATCAGCACCGGGTAAGAGGCCGCATCGAATTTGCGCACCTGCGGCCGGTCGGCGGCGTCGGGCAGCAGGTTGGTGATGCGATCCAGCCGGTCCCGAATGTCGTTGGCGGCCACGTCCAGGTCCGTGCCCCAGACAAAGGAGACGCGGATGGTGCTCTGCCCTTCGCTGGAAACCGAAGAGAGGCTGTCCACCCCGGGCACACCGGCCACGGTGCCTTCCACGACTTGGGTGATCAGTTCTTCCACTTCCTCCGGACTGGCGTTCTGATACCCGGTGTACACCGTGATGGTCGGATAGGTCAGCTCCGGCATGAGATCAATGGGCAGCCGGTTGAGCGCAATGATGCCCAGGGTTACGGCAATCAAGGTGCCCATCACGGTAAATATGGGGCGGGGAACGGTGAGCTGGGCGAGATTCACGGGGCTTTTCCGCGCTTGGAGCCTTCAGTGCCCGAGCGCCTGGCAGGAGGGCCGCTGCCGTTGCTTCCGCTCACCAGGCGAATCGGCGCGCCATCGCGCAGCAAATGCTGCCCCAGGCTGGCCACCCGGCCCCTAAGCTCCGGTGCGATCACTTGAATCCGGTCGCCCAGGGCCAACCCCGTACGCACCGGGACGAACCGGGCCACGCTCTTTTCGGGGTCCACCAGGAACACTCCCCGGCGTCCGGAACGGATGACGATGGATTCGGCGGGAACCACCATGGCATTCTCGCTGCGGGAGACCTCCACCTCGACCCGAATGAACATGCCCGGCTTGAGCAACTGCTTCGGGTTGGGCACGGTGACTTCCATGCGGGCCTGCCGGGACACCTCCTCGAACTGGGGCGCCAGCCGGGCCACGGTGCCCGCGAAGCGCCGCTCGGGAAAGGCATCTGCCACAACCGCCACGGGCAGGCCGGTGCGCAAGTGGGCGTAGTCGCCTTCGGTGGCATGAACCACGGCGATCAGCGAGCCGATATCCAGCACGGACAGAATGGGCTTGTTCGCCGCCAGCATTTCTCCCTCGTTCGCATAGCGTTTGCCCACGACCCGCTGCCGCCCCTCGCCGTTCCAATCCGCCCGAATCACCGTGTAGGACAGCCGCACTTCCTCGGCGCGCAACAGGGCCTGGCGCTGGCCCACCTGGGCCTCGGCCACCTGCACCCGGGCCTGCTGGGCGTCCGCCTCCGAGCTGTCGAGCTCCAGGTTCATCTCCGCGCCGATGCCCTGCTTGAACAGGCGCTCGCTGCGCTTGAACCGGCGCTGCTTGACCACCAGCAGGCTCTTGGCCTCCGCTACGGCGGCCCTGGCCACGCCCAACTCGGCGCGGGCCTGGTGCACGAGCTGCACTTGTTCCTCATCGTCCAGCCGGGCCACGATCTGCCCTTGTCTTACCGGGTCGCCCACGTCCACGAGGAGTTGTTCCAGCCGTCCGTTAATCTTCGGCGCCACATCGAAGGCGGTATTGGCGTGCAAGGTGCCGGGGAAAATCCGCACATCGCGCACCGTCACCCGTTCCACCGGCACGGCCTCCACGGCCACCACCGCCGTTCGGCGGTATTTCCCGCGGCCCACGGCGGATTTTCCACGTCCTTCATGCCACAGCCATGCGGCGCCGGCCAGAGCCACGACAAGGGCCGCCGCCACCGGTACACGCCAGAACTTGCGCAGGGAGAAGGGAAGGAAATTCGTCATGGTTCTATCGCCGCGCGGCCGCCGCCGCGGTTGATTCCCCCGGCCACCCCCGGGGTGCGGCGGAGCGGTTTGCCCCTCCCGGTTGGAGTGCGGAAGCGGCGCAACCGTTCGATGCGCGCCGGCGGGTATTCCCACGGCCGGAATTGTTGCCGGGCATTACTCCCGCTACTTTACCACATTTTCGCCGCGTTCACGTTGGGGATTGGCCCCAACCCCACCCATGCCCTGCCTCACCATTGTACGGGCTTGTGTGACATTGGGGCTGACGACGGGGGTGAACCCCCCGGGAACAGGATCAACTTGCGGCGAGCCTCTCGCCCAACGCCTCCGGCTGTTTCAGCCACCGGTCCGCGAAGGGAATCGGGCCGAAGCCCCTTTGCCGGCCTAAAGACTATCCGGATGGGGGCCGGTAGCTGCCCATCGCCGCGCCGGCCTTTTTCATGGCCTCCACCGCCTGGTTTGGCGTGATCAGCACGGTCGTTTTGTAAGACGAGGTGGTGCCGCTCCCCCCTACCAGCATGGCGCAGGCAACCGCGGTCTCATTGTCCGGGAACTCGCCGATCGCCACGATGTCCGAGTCGCCTAAGGTGAAGTAGAAACACTCCATCTTGCCTCCCATGCCTTCGATCAGCTTGCGCGCGGCTTCTGCGCGGTCCTGAGGATTGTCAACCATCGCCTTGATCTGGTCCTGATTGTAACTGGCCTGAAGCATATAGTGCGGCATCTCGATCCTCCTATGAGATAACGATGAAGGGTCAGCCGGCCCGCGGCCCGGCAGAGCGCCGTCAGCCGTGCTGCCAGGATTCCATTGATCCGACGGCTTCTCCATTGCGGCGTCTTCGCCCGCCTACATGGAGCGTGCACGGAACCCAACCCCCGTCAAGACGACGGCGGCGGAATTGCACCTGATTTTTGATGATGAAGCCATGGCAGCCTTCCCTCCGGACGCCATGATTCGGTGTATGGGAATAGTCTCGATTTTATCGGATGTAGGGAGAGTTATCAGCAAATAAACGGGCGCCACGCTATAAAAAAGGCCG
>CBDUSX010000221.1:0-5392 GCA_965369935.1 uncultured bacterium | reverse complement strand
CCAAGGCCAAATCCGCGGGCGCGAAAAAGACCACCAAGGCCAAATCCGCGGGTAAAAAGCGCAAGACCGGCTGAGGAAGACCGGCGGGATAGGCATGCCAACCCCCGCCGCCCCGCCGCCGCTCACAGTCCGCCACGGACCCGGCGGGCCCGTCCGTCCTGCTCCCGGCCGGCAGGCGAAACCCGCGCTCCCGGCCCCATAACTCCCACACCTTGCGCAGCCCCGCCTCGGCGCCATCCGGGTTCTCCGCGTTTTAATCGCTCTCCACCCGGTGGCTGGCCGCCCTCATTCATCCGGCACAGGATAAGACTCCGCGAAGAATAATATACGGCAACGGCGTGCCCCGAAGTTCGCCGCAAAGGCTCAGCACGCCCGTGTTAGTTTTTCGCCAGAGGTAAGCGTTGACGGAGATATTTTCCTGAAATGGCGGGGCGCGATTTTCGTTGCGGTCGCAAAATAATGTTGTTAATTGTATTTTGCCGTATTTTACCCATGTGGCATAGATTACCCGGATTGCAGATGATTTTCTTCCGTATATAAGCGCGGGGTCAGTCATCGCTTTTTTCCTTATCAATCGAGACACAAAGGAAACATTGGTTATGGAAAAAGACAACAAGGATAAAGGGGTTGCTCAGCAACTGTTGGTGCAGGTTGAAAAACTGGCGAAAGAGGGAAACAACCAAAAGCAAATTGCCGAAATATTGGGGTTCAAGACCACCTTTACCCTCAACAACCGCTTGGTGAAAGCGTCCCAAATTTCTGGCCGGCCGGTGCCTCCATTTAAGCCCAATCGTAAGGGCCGCAAGGGCTTGAAACCGGTGGAGTTCGTGGAGGTGAAACGGCGGGGCAAGGGCAATGCTTTTGGCGTGAACATCCCCCAGGAACCCTTGACGCGGGCCAACCTCAAGCCCGGCGACAAGCTGAGGGTTTCCGTGCGCGGCAAGACGATTTCGCTGACGAGGTAGCCGCCTCCATTGGCCGAAGCGCAACCGGGCGGCAAACTTCGGCCGGACGTTGTGGTTTGTCCGCACCAACCCTCTGCGCGAATGGGGACATCAAACCTCATGCCCGCGCGAAATACCCGGCCGGGAAACTTGTGGGGCATGGAAGCTCCCCGCCCACGGACAAAGCACCTCCGGGCGGGCAGCACCCGCTGCATTGTGTACCGGCTTCACGGCCCCGCCTTCATGCAATCCCGTGGCCGGCGATCACCAGCCACCGGCCATGATTTCCGGATCCGCCTGTCCCGCTTGCCGCGCATGGAAGGGTTAGCATTCGCACCCCCCTTCCCCCTGCCCCGGTTGACCGTTCCGCCGGATTCTTTGACCCGGCGTGTTAACATTTCCGCATAGGTGACATAGCCTGCCCGGTGCCACGGGCTTGGCGCGAAGGACGCCCGCTCCAGCCACAGTCGGCGGGCCGGCTAGTCGTGATGGTACGCGTGGCCGGCGCGCAGGGTGAGGGCCCGGTACAGTTGTTCCAGCAGGATCACCCGGGCCAACTGGTGGGGAAAAGTCATGCGGGAGAGGGAAATGGATTCCGCCGCGCGGGCCTCCACCCGTTCGTCCACCCCGTAGGCTCCGCCCAGCACAAAACTCACCGGCCCGGGGTGTTGTTCCATCATGCGGCCCAGCAGGGCGGCCAGTTCCCGCGAGGAGAGCTGCCTGCCGCGTTCGTTCAGCAGCACGATGGATTCCCCGGCGCCCAGCCGCTTCAGGATGGCTTCGCTCTCCGTCCGCACGGCGGCCTCCGCGTCCCTGCCGGAGTGGGAGGCGGCGCGGATTTCGATGCATTCCAGCTCGGCCAGGGGCTTGATCCGCTTTACATATTCGGCCACGCCCTCGCGGGCATAGCCGCGTCTGGTCTTGCCCACCCAGATCACGCGCAGCCCTTGCATACGGCCCCCGGCCTATAATTTGTAGAAGCTATAAATGGTGAAGAAATAGAATATGCCTGGCCGGCGCCCCACCCGCCCGGATGTGCCGCGGCGCGGCAGACGATAAGGAGGGTTCAGCCGCTCCGCTTCCAGTATGCCTCCAGCACCTGGCGGGCGCCTTCGGGCACCTGGCGGGCCGTGCGCGAGCCGCGAATCCTCGAGGAAGAGATGCGGGGGAGTTTGAGGTTGATGAATTCCAGCACCACCCGCCCGTCCTCGTCGCGCCCCGCCCCGTTGCTTCCCATGCGCACGCGCTTCCGCCAGCGGGAGGGCAGGCCGCAGAGCCATGCCGCCCCGTCCTTCGGGGCGGGCGGCCGCATGCCGCCCCGCAGCACCACCAGCAGGCCCGCCTGCTCCAGGATGGCTCCGGCGCGGCGCCACTCGGAAAAGCTCTCGTACACGTCCCAACCCATGGCCAGCTTGAACCGCGCCCGAGGATACTTGGCGGCCAGCGCGGCCACCGTTTCCACGGTGTAGGAGGGCTGACCCCGCCGCAACTCCAGGTCCAGCACGGAGGCGCCCGGCACCCCGCCCAGGGCGCGCTCCAGCATCTCCAGGCGCAGAGCGGCCGGCAGGAGCTCGGCCCCGCCCTTGAAGGGATTGCGGGCAGCCGGCACCACGAATACGCGCCGCACGTCCTCCCTCGCCAGCAGCCCGCGGATCAGCCCCAGATGCCCCTCATGGACGGGATTGAACGTCCCGCCGAACAGCACGAATGTGGGCGTCTCTTGCGCCGGCATGGTTTCCTTGTCAGGCGGAATGGGTTAAGAATGAGGAAGGATCAATAGCACTTCCCCGGGAAGGTTTCCATATGCTGACCGGCACCCTGCTCCAGATTCAACCCAACCTCGATCTGGAAAAATTACGGTTCCGCCCCGAGTCCGTTTCGGAAGTGAACCTGATCATTCCGTTCATATTGCTGTCCGTCATTCTTGTCGGCGCCGGCATCCTGACCTATCTGTACGTCCGCAGGAAGTATCGCCTGGAGGAAGTGAACCGACTAAGGGAAGAGACCCGAATCAGGCTGATGATTTCCGAGTTCAACCTGAGCGTGGAGGACATAGGATTCTTCCAGACGGTGACCGGCAGCCAAAGCCCCGGCAGGTACCTGCCCCTGCTGGAGTTCAAACCCCAGTTCGAAGAGGCGGTGGGCGAATTCCGGCGGCAGCAACCCAATCACCCCGTCCTGGCCCTTGCGCCCATCCTGCGCCAGAAGCTCGGCTACGGCTTCGGCAACATGCGCAATGCATTCAATGATACCAGAATGCTGCCCATCGGTTCCAGGCTGCAATGCCAGATCGCGCAGGCCACCAAGGACATCGTCTTCCTCTCCAACATCGTGGGCAGCAGCGAGCACCAATTTTTCATCCACCCTCCGGCCGCCGGTGGCAGGCCGGTCAGCATCGCCCGCTTTCCCACCATCACCCTGAAAATCAGCAGGGAGGGAGACGCGGAATACGAGATCGTCGCCAAGGTTGCCGGGGAAACCCCCAACCAGATGAAGGCGGTGATTCTGGAACACACGAATGACATTCAGAAGCTGCTGTTCCGCAACGCCCCGCGCAGCCAGGTGGCATTGCAAGGAAAATTCTACCTGGTCAAACAGCAGCAGGCCGCGGATCGGGCCCATACCAGGTTCAAGGCCGCGGACTCGCAATATTCCTTCCTTGGCAATATCAAGGACCTGAGCATCGGCGGCGCGCTGGTGGTGATTCCGGTGACCGAATTCAAACCCGAGGTGGCGGACTGGGTGATTTTCCAGATTCCCGAGGCGCAGATCTACGAGGATATGGTGGCCGCCGTGGTGCGCATGACCCCGCTGGATCCGGGCACGGTGCAACTGCACCTGCGCTTTACGGGCATCAAGGAATTGAACCGCCTGAAGATGAACAAGTACCTGCAATCCCTGGGAAAACCCGACCCGCGACAGGCCGCCGGCGCATAGGACCGCTCCCCGCGCCGTGCATCAGAGCCCGGCTCCATCCTCCATGCAACGCCCCGCTACGAGACGCAGCCCCGGAGGCTTCGGCCCATATCCCGCGGACTCCGGCCCGGGGCGCTTGCGAATCATGCCCGGACCCGGAGCCTGGACCCGGAATGCCTGGACTCGGTGACGGGGGGACTGTATAAGCGCGTGTAGAAGCGCCACAGGCAGAACGAGTGGCGCCGTGGACGGAAGGAACGGCGTCCGCCCGGCAATGGCCCGCTGACCGCAGGAAGGTCCCGATGGATCACATCAAATCGCTCATCCGCACCATTCCCGATTTTCCCAAGCCGGGAATCGCATTCCGGGACCTGACCACCCTGTTCCTGCACCCGGAGGGCTTCGAAACGGTGGTCGCCACCATGGCGAAGCAGTACGCCAATCACGCCATTGACATGGTGGTGGGGGTGGAGGCCCGCGGCTTCATCATCGGCGCACCCGTGGCGGTGAGAATGGACAAGGGCTTCGTGCCCGTGCGCAAGCCCGGCAAGCTGCCCGGAAAATCCATTGGGGTGGAGTACCAGCTCGAATACGGGGTGGACCGGCTGGAAATCCATGCCGACGCCCTGGAGAAAGGCGCCCGCGTGCTGATGGTGGACGACCTGCTGGCCACCGGCGGCACCATGGAGGCGGCCTGCAAGCTGGTGGAACAGCTGGGCGGCGAGGTGGTCAGTTGCGCCTTCGTGGTGGAGTTGCCGGAACTGAAAGGCCGGGAGCGCCTGCACCGTTACACGGTGGAATCCCTGATCGAATTCGAGGGGGGTTAAAGGCCGTGCCCGTCAATCTGCGCCCCCATTCGACTGCCCACCCCCTGGAAGTCAGCGACGAGGAATACGAGCGCCTGGTGAAGCGGAAAGAGGGCGGCTGGAGCCGTTGCGCCGATGAGACGGAATGGCTGGCCAAGCTGCACTATTTGCGCTCGGGATTCGATCTGGCTAAGCTGGACAAATCCGAGTTCGAGGAGCGGGAATTCCGGCTGGTGATGGGCTGGCTGCGCCGGTTCACCGCCTGAAAGCCCCCCGCGCTCTCAATCGCACACGTATTTCCTGCAAGCCGCTGAGCAGAGGACGGAGCCTGATGGCCAAGGAAGAAAAGAACCCGGGGAAATCCCCGGCCGAAGTGGCGGACCTTCTGGGCATCGGCCATGTGGAAACCCACCTGTTCATTTGCACCGGGCCGGACTGCTGCACCCCGGAGACGGGCGTGGAAAGCTGGCAGGCCGTCAAAGCCAAGGTCAAGGAGCTTTACCCGCGGCTGCCGGAGGCGAAGATGTACCGCACCAAGGTCAACTGCCTGCGCATCTGCAAGCAGGGCCCCATCGCCCTGGCCTATCCACAGGGCAAGTGGTTCCGGGGCGTCACGCCGGAGCGGGTGGACGAGTTGTTGGATTATCTCGACTCGGGCAGCCAGAAACCCCATCCGCTGGAATTCAAGGCCCGTCCGCTGCCGCCGAAATCCTAAAGCGGCCCGCC
>CBDUSX010000220.1:0-5393 GCA_965369935.1 uncultured bacterium | reverse complement strand
TCCTGAATCCGCCGCCGGAACCGAAGGCAAAGCGGAACAGGCGGAGCCCGGCGAGGGTGGTGCGGAAAGCGCCGCGGAAGCCGGGGAGGGCAAGGAACCCGCGGAGAAATCCTGATCCCGCCCATGGCGGAACAGTTGCGATTGTAAATATTATAAATTCTTTAAATATTGCAAAATTTGCAGATATTTTGTGAACCAACCTAACGGCAACCCACAGCCACGAAGGAAGCAGAGCGACCCACGATGAGCGTATCGGCAGCAACGGTTATGGAACTGAGAAACTCCACCGGCGCGGGCATGATGGACTGCAAGCACGCCCTGACGGAAACCGGCGGAGACATCGAACAAGCCAAGGACTTCCTGCGCAAGAAGGGAATCTCCATCGCGGCGAAGAAGTCCGCGCGGGAAACCACGGAAGGCGGCATTGTCATGGCCTTCGACGAAGAGCGGAAAACCGGGGCCATGGTGCATCTGGCTTCCGAAACCGATTTTGTCGCGCGCAACGAGCAGTTCCGCAGCCTGCTCGACTCCCTGGCCCGGCAGGTGCTGGAAAAGGGGGATGCCGGCGTGCCTGAGCAGGACTCCATCGCCGGCGGGGGCACCGTGGCCGAGCAGATCACCCAGGCCATCAGCACCATGGGCGAGAACCTGCAATACGTGGAGGGCATCCGGGTGGAGGCGTCCCGGAACGGCCTGGTCAGCGGCTACGTCCACTCCAATGCCAAAATCGGCGTGCTGATCGTGCTCAATGCGGGCCAGGGCGCTCCCCGGGACGAGTTGGAAAGCCTGGCCAGGGACCTGGCCATGCATGTGGCCGCATCCCAGGTGCATGCGCTCAACGCGGAGGAGATTGATCCGCAGGTGATCGCCAAGGAGCGGGAAATCTTCACCGCCCAGGCCAAGGATTCAGGCAAGCCGGACGACATCGTTGCCAAGATGGTCGAGGGGCGGTTGAACAAATTCGTCAATGAGGTCTCCCTCCTCAACCAGCCATTCGTGAAGGGCCCGGATCAAACGGTGGAAAAGGTGGTGGCCGGTGCCGCCGGCAGGCTGGGAACGGAAATCACCCTGGAGCGGTTCGTCAAGTATCAATTCTAGTCAGGCCGCGATGGAATCCACGCCACGCAAATCAGGAAAGGCCAAACCCGGGGAATCGAAATTCCGGCGGGTGCTGCTCAAGCTGAGTGGCGAGGTTTTTGGCGGATCTGCGGGCATCGGGTTCGACTATGAAGTGATCCACAGTATCGCGGAGCAAATCGGAGAAATTTCCGGCGAGGGCATCAGCGTGGGGTTGGTGGTGGGCGCCGGGAACATCTTCCGCGGCACCCGCTCCGCACCGCCCGGCATGGACCGGATTTCCGCCGATTACATGGGCATGCTGGGCACCATCATCAACGCCATCTACCTGCAGGACGTGCTCGAGCAAAAAGGGGTGGACACGCGCGTCATGACGGCCATCGAGATCAGGGCCATCGCCGAGCCCTACATCAAGAGGCGGGCGGAGCGGCACCTGGAAAAGGGCCGCACGGTGATCTTCGCGGGCGGCACGGGCCATCCGTTTTTCACCACGGACACCGCCGCCGCCCTGCGGGCCTCGGAGATCGGGGCGGACGTGCTGATCAAATGCACGCGGGTGGACGGTATATACGACAAGGATCCGGAAAAGCACGAGGGCGCGGTGCGTTATGACCGGCTCACCTACCAGGACGTGTTAAGGCAGGAATTGCAGGTGATGGACACCACCGCGGTCGCTTTTTGCAAGGACAATTCGATCCCGATTCTGGTAATGAATATCGAGACGAAGGGTATGCTGCTGAGCGCGGTGCATGGAGAGCCGGTGGGTACGCTGGTAACGGGATGAACGGCCGAAATACAGGCAGCATGCAGCGAGGAACTCCAATCCCGGAAGCGGCTGCACAGGCTTTGTTGATCCATTGCTTCCAAAATTTTCGCTTCCCGCAAGTCTGACGAGGTGGAATCATGGTGGCTGAGATTCAGGCGGAGTCCTCGAAAAAAATGAACCAGACCCTGGAAATGTTGAAGCATGAACTCGCCGCCGTACGCACGGGCCGGGCCTCCGCCGATATATTGAATCCCGTCATGGTGGACTATTACGGCACCCCGACCCCGCTGAACCAGTTGGCGAACTTGAACGCGCCCGATGCGCAATTGATTACGGTCACCCCGTTCGACAAATCCGTCATCAAGGACGTGGAGAAGGCGATCCTCAGTTCAGACCTGGGCCTGAATCCCTCTTCCGACGGCAACATAATCCGCGTGCCCATCCCCGTCCTCACCGAGGAGCGGCGCAAGGAACTGGCCAAGCACGTAAAGAAGATGGGCGAGGACGGAAAGGTCGCCATCCGCAACGTTCGCCGCGACGCCAACGAGAAGCTCAAAGCCAGGGAAAAGAACAAGGAAATTTCACAGGACGAAGAAAAGACCGCCCACCAGAAAATTCAATCGGTGACCGACGATCACATCAATTCCATTGATGAGTTGGTGAAATCCAAGGAACAGGAATTGATGACGGTCTAGCCGGCGCACGCTTTGCTGTAATCCGGCCCGCACGCCCGCGAAGCCGCGCCGCGGGCCCGCCCGGCCCGGCATCCTCCGGGCGGGACCATTTTACATCCGCCGGGACTTCCCTCCATGCTGGCAGAACTGCTTTATAATTACTGGCCCTACCAGATATTCAAGTCCGTGTTTTTCAGGGGAGGGCTGGCATTTCTGTCCACCTACTGGATCATCATCGCCGTCATGCCCACCGTGATCCGGCTGTTCCGCCGGACTGGCATCACCTCTGACTTCGTCGCCCCCTCCCCCAAGGCCCGCGTCCCCTATGCGGGGGCCAAGCCCGTCATGGGTGGAGGTCCGTTGATCGTGGCCATCCTGGTGTCCGTGCTGCTGTGGGTGGAGTGGAACCAGTTCATCGTGGCGCTGGCGCTCATCATGCTCGCCTACGGGGTCATCGGCGCGCTGGACGATCTTGCCAAGATCCGCCACCGCGTCAAGGTGAACCGGGGTGAGGTGCAGCAGATAAGCTACTCGGACAAGGCGGACGGCATCAGCGGCTGGGTGCGGCTGCTGGCCGAAGTGGTGGTGGCTTTCGTGGTGGTGCTGGGGCTGTACTGGTACGTGGACATTGACGGCCATCTGGTGGTGCCCTTCATTCCCCTTAAGTGGTGGTATCCCTATTTGCCGCGCTACCTGTTCGTCCCGTTCATGGTGCTGATCATCGTGGCGGGCGCCAACGCGGTGAACCTCACCGACGGCATGGACTCCCTGGCCACCGTGCCCATCCTGACCTGCACCCTGTTCATCGCGGCGGTGGCCTATGTGGGGGCCGATCCGGAACTCGCCACGCGCCTGAAGCTGCCTCCGCTGCCGGTGGAGTTGCGCGAACTGGTGATCTTTTCCGCGGCCATTCTCAGCGGCGGGCTGGCATTTCTCCGCTACAACGCGCCCCCGGCCATGATTACCATGGGCGACATGGGGGCGCTTGCCCTGGGGAGCACCTTTTCGGCCATGTTCATTTTCGCCAAGGCGGAATTGTTCCTGCCGCTGGTGGGCGGGGTGCTGGTGCTGACGACCCTGTCCACCATCATCCAGCGGCTCTTCTTCAAATTCATGCTTTGGAGCAAGGGACGGGAGGTTGCCGAGCGGGTGCGGTTCTTTTACAAGGCGCCCTACCACCACCATCTGCAATCCCTGTGGACCTATCCGGAGAAGGAAAGGGCGGTGGTGTCCGTATGGGTGGAGCTGCTGAGGAAGCTGGGCATTCGCCCGCCCGGTTCCGAAGATCAGTTGGTGCGCAGCGAGAACGTGAACAGCCGCGTGATCTGGCGCCTGCATATGACCTCCATCCTGCTGTTCGTGCTGGCGCTGGTGGTCTACTTCAAGGTGCGCTAAGGCGCCGGGGGTAAGCCGTGGCCGGCGCGCGTCATGCGCCCCCTCCCGTCATGGCGGGCACGGCGCGCGTTCCGGTTGGGCGGGCTGGCCGTCGCCACCGCGGCCGGGTTCTTTTTCCGGTTGCATAATTGTAGTTCCTCTGGCAAGGTGACCGCGTTTTTGTAGTTTCGCCCACGAAAGTAAGTCGCTCTGAGACAGGTTCCGCCCTAGGACACGTCCTAATTGCCAAGCAGAATCTGCACGCCCGATCTTGTCACGAGCGGTTAAATTTGCAGCGGACCAAAACGAATTACTTGACGTTCAATCAGGAGGGCGCTGCAAACGGTTGTTTTTAATTCAGATTGCCCGTCCGCAAAAGAGGGCCCGGTTATCTGTCAATCAATCGTACTCTCAAGTTTATTCAGGCTGACGCCGGGGCTATCTGGCCGAGGGGATTATCCTGCATGCGGACCTCCCCACCGCGAAATCGGCAACTTATGAAGCGGAGTTGTAAGTCAAATGGAGAACAAGGCTGACCAGCATATTTTCCGCCGCGTGAAGGCCGGACTTGCATGGGCTTTCACCGCGCTCGCCGTTGCGGGCTGTTACGGCAGCGGCATTCAAACGACCGTTGATCCCAAGTCGGATTCCACGCAGGTGATCCAGGATGTGTATGCGCTGGTGACCTGGATTGACATCGGAATTTTCATCGCCGTCTTCGTCCCGCTGATTTACGCATTGTGGCGGTTTCAGGACAAGGGAAAGGGTGAAATTCCCAAGCAGGTGCACGGCAACGTCTATCTGGAAATCGCGTGGACGATCATACCCGCGATCCTGTTGATTTTCATCGCCGTACCGACCTGGGTCGGCATTTTCCGCGCCTACACGCCGCCCACCGAGGGCGCCTTCAAGGTGGAGGCGATTGGCCACCAGTGGTGGTGGGAGTTCAATTATCCCGCCCACGGGGCGGTCACCGCCAACGAGCTGCACATTCCCGTCAATACGGACATCGTTGTCGACACCTTCTCAAAGGACGTCATTCACAGTATCTGGATGCCCAAGCTGGCCGCCAAGATTGACACCCTGCCCGGACACACGAACACCGTCTGGTTCAACGCCAGGGAGGCGGGTTATTACTACGGCCAGTGCGCCGAGTTCTGCGGCACGTCCCACGCCAACATGCGCTTCCGGGTCATTGTTGAGACGGAGGAGGAATTCAAGACCTGGCTGGCCAGGCAGAGCCAGCCGCCGGCGCCCGCCAGCGACGCGGCCAGGGCCGGGCAGAAGCTTTTTGCCCAGAAGGGCTGCGTGGCCTGCCACACCATCAAGGGCGTCCAGGGCGCGGTGGGGGTGATCGGCCCCAACCTGAACGACCTGAAGACCCGCACCACCATTGCCTCGGGCATCATGAAAAACACCGCGGCCAACCTGGCCCGCTGGATCGAAAAACCCCAGGAGGTAAAGCCGGGCGCCCTGATGGTGCTGCCGGTTCCGGTCAGCCC
>CBDUSX010000219.1:0-5433 GCA_965369935.1 uncultured bacterium | reverse complement strand
GCCAGCCCGCCAGGCGGGCGCGTAAGGATGCGGGGCTCAGCCGTCCTGGGCCGTCTGCTGGATGGCGCGCCAGGTGCGCATGGCCTGGTGAATCTCCTTCACGTCGTGCACGCGGATCATGTGCGCCCCCTGGTTGACCGCGTACAGGGAGGAGACCAGGGTTCCCGGCAGGCGCCGCTTGGGGTCCTTCTCGCCGGTGATCCGGCCCAGGGAGCCCTTGCGGGAGGTGCACACCAACAGCGGCCGCCTCAGCGCGTGCAACTCCGCGAAGCGGCGCAGCAGGGTCATGTTCTCCTCCAGGGTCTTGCCGAAGCCGTAGCCCGGATCGAGAATGACGTGGGTCAGCCCCTCGCCTTCCGCCTGGGCGATACGGCCGCGGAAAAAATCCGCCATGGCCGTCATCAGCTCAGGTGCCTGCGGGGTGCGGGGCAGGGCGAAGTTGTTGTACATGATCACCAGCGGCACCCGGTGGCGGGCCGCCACCCGGGCCATTTCCGGCTGCATGAGCCCGCTCACGTCATTGATCAGGTGCGCTCCCAGCTTCAGGCAGGCTTCGGCCACTTCCGGCTTTTGCGTGTCTATGGAAAGGGGCAGGGGCACCTCGCCCACCAGCCGTTCCACGATGGGCAGGATGCGGCCCAACTCCTCTTCCGTGGAAACGGGCTTGGCCAACGGGTGGGAGGAGGCGCCCCCCAGGTCGATGATGTCCGCCTGCTCGGCGGCCAGCGCATCGGCCCGGCGCAGGGCGGCATCCAGTTCCAGAAACTCCCCGCCGTCGGAGAAGGAATCCGGCGTGGCGTTGAGCACCCCCATGATCAGCGGCTCGCGGAAATCCCACGCCGCCGCGCCCACCCGCCAGGGAGGCGGAGGCAGCAGGGCCTGCGGAGAGGCATGCGGGGGGCCGGCGGGGGGAGGCGGAATCATAGGGGCTGCTCCGCGGCCACGGATTGGGCCAGGGCTTCCGCCTGGGCCACCATTTCTTCCAGCAGGCCGAAGCCCGTGTCCCAGAAATCCGGATTTTCAATGTCCATATCCAACCTGCCCAGCAACTCCGCCGGCGAGGCCGAGCCCCCGGCCTCCAGCAGGGCCAGGTACTTCGGAATGAAGGCCGCGCCTTCCTCCTCGTAGCGGCGGAACAGGGCCAGCACCAGCAATTCCCCGAAGCTGTAGGCGTAGCAATAAAAAGGGGTGTGGATGAAATGGGAGATGTAGCTCCACCAGCAGGCATAATCCTCGCTCAGCTCCACCGCATCGCCGAACATGGCCCGGTTGGCTTCCATCCACAACTCACCGATGGCTGCGGCGTCCAGTTCCCCCCGCTCCCGGCGCGCGGCATGCAGCTTTTGCTCGAAGCGGGTCATGGCCGCCTGACGGGACACGGTGGCGAAAATATCCTCCAGCTTGGAGCACAGCAGCTCCAGCCGCAATTGCGGGGCTGTGTGCTCCGCCATCAGCTTGCGGAAGGTCAGCATCTCGCCGAACACGCTGGCCGTCTCGGCGGTGGTGAGGGGGGTGTTGAACTGGAACAGGCCCTTAGGACGGGACAGATACTGGTGGATGCCGTGCCCCAGTTCATGGGCCATGGTCATCACGTCGCGCAGGTTGTCCGTGTGGTTGAGCAGGATGTAGGGGTGCAACTCGGGCAGGCCCCCCGCGCTGAAGGCGCCCCCGGCCTTACCGGGCCTGAGTTCCGCATCCACCCAGTTGCCGGCGAAGAACTTCGCGGCCACCTCCGCCATGCGGGGCGAAAACGCCTCGTAGGCTTCCAGCACGGTGCGCCTGGCGTCCTCGTAGGTGCAGGAGGGCAGGTTGCCGCCGATGGGCGCGTACCTGTCGAAGTCGTACAGGCGCTCCTGGCCCAGCAGGCGGCCCTTGAGTCCGTAATACCTCGCCACCAGGGGCATATGGCGGTCGCAGGCGTCCAGCAAGGCATCCACGCTCTCCTGCCCGATCTCGTTTTCCAGATTGCGGGCCTGCATGGGGTGGGCGCGGCCGCGCAGGCGGTCCTCGTCCGCGTGCTCCCGCACCAGGGTGTTGAAGACGAAGGTCAGCACCCTGCTCTTCTCCCGTAGGGCCGCGGTGACTCCTCGCGCGGCGGCTGCCCGCGTCTCGCGCTCGGTTGCGTACAGCATGGCCAGCGCCTCCTGCAGGCTCACCCGACGCGCTCCGTCCGGCAGATCAACAGCGCATTCCAGGGCGCCCACCACCTCCTCGAACAGGCGTTGGAAGGCCTGCCGCCCCGTGCCGGCCTTGAGGGTCAGAACCTGCTCCTCCGGCTCGCTGAGCATGAAGGGGCGCCTCAGGCGGGTCTGCGCCAGAAAATGACGGGTGCCCGCCAGGGCCGGGTCTTCCAGCAGGGCCCGGGCCTCCTCCTCCGGGAGGGCCATCCATTCAAGATCGAAGAAGATCAGCTCCCGCTCCACCTCGTTGTGGGCTTCCCGGGCCGCCTGCAGCAGGGCGCCGTGCCGGGGCAGGGAGGTGTCGCCGGCGAAGCTGAGCCGGGCGAAGATCAGCGGTTTCCAGATGCGCCCGGTGATCCGCTCCAGTTCTTCCACCGCCTCGCGCAGTTGCGGCGCGGAAAAGGAGGCCAGCTTTCCCCGCCGGGCCGAGGCAAACGTGCGGGCCTCCGCCAGGGCCTGGCGCTGGTCTTCCGCGATGCGGGGATCGTCCGGGCCGTCATACAGGTCGCCCAGGTTCCAGCGGATGCCGGTGGCGCTCGAGGCGGAAGCTGCGCTCATGGGGGGTCGTCTCGGGATAACGGTGTGGGGCGGGGCCTGCCCGTGTGCCTCAGGCCAGCAGGGTGAAGCGCGGCGGCTCGGCGCGGTCCCGCGCGACCCGGCCTTCGTCTTCCAGCTTGTCCAGGTGGGACAGCACGGACTGCCCGGCGGCCGCGTACAAGCGCTCGGGATATTCGCGGTAGATGGAGCGCACCATCTCCTCCACCGTCTTTGCTCCGCCGGCAAGCTCGTCCAGTATCTGTTGCTCGCGCTCCAGGCGGTGGGCCAGGTACTCGGCGATCTTCTGCGGGGCGTTTTCGATCACCGGGCCGTGGCCGGGATAGATGCGCTCCACGTCCAGGGTTTGCAGCTTGCGCAGGGTGTCCAGGTAATGGGCAAGGTTGCCGCCGTCCTGGGGAATCACCGTGGTGCCCATCCCCAGGATCACGTCACCGGAGAACAGGGCGCGCTCCTCCTCGAAGTAATAGCAGATGTGGTCCTGGGCGTGGCCGGGGGTGTGCACGGCCCGCAGGGTATAGCCCTCCCCGCTGAAGCGCTGGCCGTCCGCCACCGGCTGCAGATCGAGCGGATAGGCCTCGTCCTTGCCGGGCCAGGGGAACTTGTGCACGGGAATGTCCGGATACAGGCCCAGCACGTCCGCCGCGCCTCCGATGTGGTCGCCGTGCACGTGGGTCAGCAGAATTTTCGCCAGGGGCCCCAGGCCTTCGGCGGCGAGGTGCTCCTTCAGCAAATCCAGGTACGCCGGCAGGCCGATTCCCGTGTCTATCAGCAGGGGAGTGCCGCCGTCCGCGCCCACCAGATAGGTGTTGGTGCCCGGCCCGGTGAACGCGGAAGGGTTGAGCCCCAGCACGCGGTGCACCGATTCGCTCAGCACGGCGGTGCGCGGAAAGCTTTCGGCGCCGGGAAGCAGGTCTGGCATAAGGGCTCCAGCTGTGCGAAATCTTGTCTCTGGACAGGTCGCGGGCGAATCCTGTTTCCGCCCGTCCGGCTATGCCGTGATTATACCGCCATACTAGATTTTTCCTGAAAATGCATGCGCGCGCGGGGCGGGGGTGTTGTATCAGTTTCAGATTTTGTAGCACCCTACGTCGAACAACTGTCATGCTGAGCGAAGCGAAGCATCTATTGGGGGTTCACCGTTTCCCCTGTATCCGGAAAGGACGAGCAGATTCTTCGCTACGCTCAGAATGACGGGAGTTGGGTCAACGGAAATTGAGAAACTCCAAACTGGTTCACTACTGTAGCGGACACTATTACGAAAAATGTGGTTTCCCGCCGGCTTTGCGGTGGCCCACACGCCGTATTCCACGAATGAGGCTAAGATCGCCCTTTCCCTGCCGGCGATCACACACAAACCCATAAGCGCTTGCGAGGTGCCATGACCCCTGAACAGCTGGTGGAGTTGCTGGGCGACCCGAGGGTGGCTCAGAAGCTGGGCGACGTGCTGGACTCCCAGCCCGTACGGGACGCGCTGCTGGATTTGCTGGACGACCCGGCGGTCTCCCACAAGGTGTCCGCCATATTGCGCGGCGCGGAGCTTCCGCAGGCGCTTGCAGGCTACGCGGAGGCCGCGCTGGCGGGCGCCGCCGTGTTGCTGGGGTTGGGCGTCCTCACCCTGCTGACGATGTTCTACAACATCCTGCTGGCCCGGCGGGCCGTCAGGGCCGCGGAGCGGCGGTGATGGCGGCGGGAAGGAGCGCCCACGAGAAGCTGGTGGAGGCGCTGTTCGCCTGGAGCGTGTTGCTATTCGTGGGGGCGGCCATGGTGCTGCTGGCCATCGAGCCCGAGGCCATCGCGCCGGGCATCCAGCAGCCGGTCCCGCGCGCCGTCGTGCATCTGCTCACCCTGGGTGGCGTGCTGAGCGCGTTCTACCTCCTGCAAAACAGGCTGTGGGGAAGGCTCTACGGCAGGACGCCCGTGCTGCCGTGGCTGTTGCTGCTGGTGTGGGCCTCTCACGTGACCGGCGTGGTGTTGCTTGCCGCGGGTTTTCGGGCCGGATCGCCCCTGGCCGCCCAGGTGGGAGGGCATTACCTGGTGCCCCTGGGCATCTTCGCGGCCTTCGCGCAAGGCATCGCCACGGCGGCCCGGCGGCCGGCGGGAACCCCGCGGCATCTGGCCGCTCACCTGCCGGGGCTGGGGCTGCTGGTCACCATGGGCCTGGGGGCCATGATGGTGCTGGACGCATACGGCGGGGGGTACGGCATCTACACGCCACACACGATCCTGGTGCATGTGGCTTCGGGCGGCTTCCTGTTCTTCCTGCCCTTCGTGCTCTGCCAGGAGTCCGCGCGGGAGGCGGGGGCCCCGCAGGGAATGTTTTCCGCGACGGCGCTGTTGCTGTTTCCCGTGGGCGCCGCCGGGGCGGGGGTGCTGGCCGTGGCGCTGTCCGGGCTGGAGCCGGGCTGGAGTCCCGCCCTTCCCGTGGGGCTGGCCCTGCTGGGCGGGGTGGCGCTGTGGGTGGGCCTGCCGGCGTTTGGGATGCGCAAGCCACCCACCTTCCCGGCCCTGCGGCGCTCCCTGTGGTCCGCGCTGGGGGTGCTGCTGCTGTTTGCCGCCATCCGGACCGGGGGGGGCATGGAGGCGACCGAGGCGCGCGAACTGATGCGTTTCGCGGTCACCCTGTTCCTGTTCGCCGTGGCCCTGCCGGATCTGCTGACCCGGCTGGGCCCTCCCCCTCCCTCCTCCGTTTCTACCC
>CBDUSX010000218.1:0-5454 GCA_965369935.1 uncultured bacterium | reverse complement strand
CCCACGGCGGCATGGAGCAACGGCGCATCCGGAAAGTCAAACGGCGGGACAAGGCTGCGCGCTGGGTCATCACTGCGGGGGGCATGCTGGTCATCGTCAGCGTGGCCGGCATTTTTTTTCTCATCGCGGGGGTGGCCGCCCCTCTCTTCTTCCCCCCGGACATCACCCACCGCACGGCCCTGCCTACCGGGGAAAGCCCCGGCCGGGTGCTGGCCGTGGGCTCGGACGAGTACCTGGAGACGGCCTATCTGCTTAACGCCGGCGGGGAATTCGTGTTCCGCTCCTGGCGCGATGGCAGGGTGCTGGACACCGTGCGGCTGATCTCGCCCGGCGGAGCCCGCCCCCCGAAAGGAAAGGCCCGCTCCCCATCGGGAAAAGCGGGGCCCGCGCTTCTTGCCGCGGAGCCCTCCGGCGATCTCCGCTATAGCCTGCTCTGGGCGGACGGATCCGTGAGCATCGAGCAGGTTGTGTTCACCCCCCGCTTCGACGAGCAGGGCGCGCGCCGCATCGGGCATGAGGTGAAGCGGCTGGCCGCCCTACGGCCGGAAAAAGGCGCGCCCGTTTCCCTGCGGGCCCTGGCCCATGTGGACGAGGAGCGCGGCCTGACACGGGTGGCCCTGCTGCCGGGCAACCGGCTGAGCGTGACGAGGGAAATGCGGCAGGCCGATTTGCTCGGCAACGAAAAGACGGAGCGGTTCCATACCCTGCTGGAGGAGCGCCTGCCCGGAAACGTCAGCGCCCTGGCGCTGGACGGGCCGGGGAGCGTGCTCTACGCCGGCACGGACAACGGGCATCTCCTGTGGTGGCGGCTGGAGGAGCCGGAAGCGCCGCAATTCATGGGCAGCGTGCGCACCCCCGCGGCGCCGCGCGGGATCAGCGCCCTGGCCATGGTGCTGGGCGGCACCGTCCTGGCCGTGGGGGACGCAGGGGGCGGCCTGTCCACCTGGTTTTCCGTGCCGGACGCCGGGCAGGCTTCCGGACGGCGGCTGATCATGAACCATGTCCTGCGCGGCCATGGCGGCCCGGTCAGACAGATTCTGCCCTCCCTGCAGGAGCACTCCCTGCTCAGCCTTTCCGCGGCGGGCACGGTGCACTATGACCACACCACCAATGAGCGGGCCCTGCTGAGCCTGGCCCCACGGGAGCCTCTGAGGCTGGCCGGCGTGTCCACCCGCTTCAACGCCCTGGCCGGCCTGGACAGCAAGGGCGCCTTGCACCTGTGGGAGGCGGACATTCCCCATCCGGAGGCCAACTGGACCAGCTACTTCAGCAAAATCTGGTACGGCTCCTACAGCGGGCCGGCCTACGTCTGGCAATCCTCCGCGGGAGACGACGATTTCGAGCCCAAGCTGAGCCTGATGCCCCTGATATTCGGCACCCTCAAGGGCACCCTGTACGGCATGCTGTTCGCCGCGCCCCTGGCCATTCTGGGGGCCATGTACACCAGCCACCTGATGCACGGCGGCCTGCGGCGGGTGGTCAAGCCGGTCATTGAGATCATTGGTTCCGTGCCCACGGTGGTGGTGGGATTTCTGGCGGCGCTGTGGCTGGCGCCTCTCGTGAAAACCTCCCTGGTGACCCTGCTGTTGATCTTCGGCGCGTTGCCCCTGGCCGTGCTGCTGGCGGTGGTGTTTTGCGAGCGGGCCGAAAGGCTCCTGCCCCGAGGCGGGGTGCCGCGGGGGTACGAGTTCGTGGTGCTGGCGCCGGTGATCGCCCTGGCCATATACGTCTGCTACCTGCTCGGCTCGGGGTTGGAGTCGTGGTTGTTCGGGGGGGATTTGCCCCTGTGGCTGTTCCAGAACCTGGAGCTGCGCTTCGACCAGCGCAACTCCATCGTCATCGCCTTCGCGCTGGGCTTTGCGGTGATCCCCATCGTGTTCACCATCGCCGACGACGCGCTGGTGAACGTGCCCCGCAACCTCACCGCCGCGTCCCTGGCCCTTGGAGCGAGCCGCTGGCAGACGGTGTGGCGGGTGGTGCTGCCTTCCGCCTCGCCGGGCATATTCGCCGCGTTGATGATCGGGCTGGGGCGCGCGGTGGGAGAGACGATGATCGTGCTGATGGCCACGGGCAACACACCCATCATGGACTTGAGCCCCTTCAACGGCATGCGCACCCTGGCGGCCAACATCGCCGTGGAAATTCCCGAGGCGCCCTTCAATTCCACCCTGTACCGCACCCTGTTCCTGTCCGCGGTGCTGCTGTTCATGTTCACCTTTCTGCTTAACTCGGCGGCCGAACTGGTGCGGCAGTGGCTGAGGAAGAAATATGGCCGCTACTGAGAAATCCGCCAGCCGGCCCGCGGGCGGCAGCCGCAACCGCGGGGAGTTTTACGTGTGGTTCACCGCCGCCGCGGTGACCGTCACCTTCGCCATGCTGGCCGTGCTGATCGTCGTGGTGCTGGTGAATGGGCTGGGATTTTTCTGGCTCTCCCCGCTGGCCGTGGCCGAATTGAAGGACGGCGCGCGGGTGATGGGAGAGGTCGTGCGGCGGGAGGATATTCCCGGAGGAACGGGGCGGCGGCTACAGTTCAAAATCGGCAACCGCGACATGTACGGACGCGACTTTCGTTGGGTGAACGAGCAGGACATTGCCGCCCTCGGTCACCCGCCCGACGCGGTGCTGCTGGAAAGGCAGGAATTCGGCAATTTCTACGGCTTCCTGACCCACGTCACTTGGGCGCAGAAGCCCTCGCCCGAAGCCCGGACGCCCTGGGCCCGGCTGGAAGCGGCGCTGGACGCCGTGGAGGGGGAGCGAAACGAGCTGGAAGCCTTCAAGGGGGAACTGAACGATCTCAGCCGCCGGATGGAGCGCATGCGGCTGGCCATTCTGCAATTGCGCCGTCAAGGCAAAACGGAGAACGGCCCGCGCATCGCCGGGCAGCAGGAGGAACTGGACGCGCTGCAGGGGCAGTTCATGAAGACCAGCCGGCGGCAGGAGACGTTCCTGGCAGGACTGCGGGGCATCACGGCCACCTTCAGGGATGTGTCCGGCAAGGAGAAGACCATTCCCGTGCTGGACATCGTGCGCGCCGCCCGGCCCAACACCCTCTCCGTGTGGGGCAAGCTGGGCATCTATCTGGCCAAGGTGGGTGAGCTGTTGACCGGGGAGCCGCGGGAAGCCAACACGGAAGGGGGGCTCTTCCCGGCCATCTTCGGCACGGTGATGATGGTCATCATCATGAGCCTGTTCTGCATTCCGCTGGGGGTCGTAGCCGCCGTCTACCTGCGGGAGTATGCCCGCGAGGGCCTGCTGGTGCGCACGGTGCGGGTGGCGGTCTACAACCTGGCGGGGGTGCCCTCCATCGTGTACGGCGTGTTCGGGCTGGGCTTTTTCGTCTACGGCGTGGGGGGCGGCATTGACCGGGTGTTCTTCTCCGAGCAGCTGCCCGCGCCCACCTTCGGCACGGGCGGCATCCTCTGGGCCTCCCTCACCCTGGCGCTGCTGACCGTGCCGGTGGTGATCGTGACCACGGAAGAGGCCCTGGCCTCCATTCCGCGGGGACTCCGGGAGGGCTCCCTGGCCCTGGGCGCCACGAAGTTTCAGACCCTCCTGCGCGTGCTGCTGCCCATGGCCACGCCGGGCATCATGACCGGCCTGATCCTGGCCATGGCCCGCGCGGCGGGGGAAGTGGCGCCGCTGATGATTACCGGAGTGGTCAAGCTGGCGCCGGCGTTGCCGCTGGACGGAAACTTCCCCTTCCTGCACCTGGATCGCAAGTTCATGCACCTGGGCTTTCATATTTACGACGTGGGGTTTCAGTCGCCCAACGTGGAGGCCGCCAAGCCGATGGTCTACATCACGACCCTGCTCCTGGTGCTGATCGTGATCGCGCTGAGCCTGGCGGCCATCTTCCTGCGCAATTACATGCGCAGGCGCTATCAAACCGGAACCTTCTAGGACACGATACGAACCATGGAAAACAATTCTCTCTCGTCTTCACGGCCCGCGCCGCCCATCACCTTCGCCGATCCGATCCTGGAGATCGAGGAGTTGTCCCTGTACTACGGCGAGGCACAGGCGCTGAACGGCATCTCCATCGCCGTTCCCAGAAAGACGGTGACCGCTTTCATCGGGCCGTCGGGCTGCGGCAAGTCCACCCTGCTGCGCAGCATCAACCGCATGAACGACCTGGTGGACAACGTGCGCGTCGAGGGCAGCATCCGCATGGACGGCATGGAGGTGCTCTCTCCGGAGGTGGACGTGATCGAATTGCGGCGGAGGGTGGGGATGGTGTTTCAGGCTCCAAACCCCTTTCCCAAATCCATCTACGAGAACGTGGTCTACGGCCTGCGCATCGCGGGGGTGAGGAACAAGAGCGTGCTGGACGAATCGGCGGAAAAAAGCCTGCGTGGCGCGGCCCTGTGGGACGAGGTGAAGGATCGCCTGGGCGAGTCGGCCCTGGGCCTTTCCGGGGGGCAGATGCAGCGCCTGTGCATCGCGCGGGCCATCGCGGTGAATCCGGAAATCATCCTGATGGACGAGCCGGCCTCGGCCCTGGACCCCATTGCCACGGGAAGGATCGAAGACCTGGTGGAGGAACTGAAGCAGGACTACACCGTGGTCATCGTCACCCACAACATGCAGCAGGCGGCCAGAATCTCCGAATTCACCGCCTTCCTGTACCTGGGAGAATTGATCGAATTCAACAAAACGGATATATTGTTCACACATCCGAATCAGAAGAAGACCCAGGACTACATCACGGGCCGCTTCGGCTGATCGTGAGAAGGAAGCTGGACATGTCCGTACACCTGCAAAACGAAATCGATAAGCTGAAAAAGATGGTGATCTCCCTCGGCGCGGACGTGGAAGACAATTTGCACAAGGCGGTGCAATCCCTGGAGACCAGGGACATGATGCTGGGGGAAAAGATGGTGGCCGCCGATCGGTCTATTGACAAGCGGGAAGTGGATTTGGAGGAGGAGTGCCTGAAAATCCTGGCCTTGCACCAGCCGGTGGCCATTGACCTGCGCTTCGTGATCGCCGTGCTGAAGATCAACAACGACCTGGAGCGCATCGGGGACCTGGCGGTCAACATTGCGGAAAAGGCCGTGTATCTGTCCTCTCAGCCCCCCTGCGACATTCCTTTCGACTTCACCGGGATGGCGGAGAAGACCAAGACCATGCTGCGCAACAGCCTGGAGTCGCTGGTGAACGTGGATGTCAGGCTGGCCCGCGCGGTTTGCGCCGCCGATGACGAGGTGGATGCCATCAACCGGGAGATGTACGACCAGGTGCAGGACGGCATCAGGGAGGACATCGAGAAGCTGGAGCGGCTGATTCACTACCTGGGCGCCGCGCGCCATCTGGAGCGCATCGCCGATCTGGCCACCAACATCGCCGAGGACGTGATTTACATGGTGGACGGCGAGATCGTCCGCCACAAGACTGAGGACTTCCGCAAGCTGGCCTCCGGTTAGCCCCACCTTCCTGAAGCAGGCAGACCCCCCC
>CBDUSX010000217.1:0-5489 GCA_965369935.1 uncultured bacterium | reverse complement strand
GATGGGCCGCACCCTGGGGGCAACTCTTTGCAAGCCCGCTCAATTCCTTATACCATGGATGATCCTCAAACATGCGCGGCGGAGGAGGGGGCGGCGCGCGGCTGAATTCTGAATCGCTGGAAAGGCCTTGAGAATGGAAGCGCCGCATGTGGCCTTCGGCCGGGTGAAAGTGTACCTGGGCGAAAAGAACGGCAAGTACCCCGACGGCAACCAGATCGTCGTTACCGGAACGGACTCAAAGGCGGTTTTCGATACGCCGCTTTCCGCCCTCCGGCTGCAGGGCGAGTTGGAAGGCGCGGACATGGTGCTGCTGGGCCACGTGCATGAGGACCATACCTGCGGGCTGCACATGCTCCCCAAGGCGGAAGTGTTCGCCCCCGAGGCGGACGTGGCGGCCCTGCGGAGCCTGGAAGGCATGTTCGACCACTACGGCTATGCGCCGGAAACCCTCAAGGCGATGGGCCCGCACATCGTGGAGGACTTCCACTTTCAGCCCCGCCCGGGCGCCGCCGGCTATGCGGACGGACAGGTGTGGGAGCTCGGCGGAAGCCGCGTGCGCGCGATTCACATGCCGGGCCACACCCGCGGACATTCGGTGCTGCTGGTGGAGCCCGAAGGCGTGGCCTTCATCGGCGACATTGACCTGACGGGCTTCGGCCCGTATTACGGGGATGCGTGCTCCGATCTCGCGGAGTTCAGGGACACCCTGGAGCGGGTGGAACAGTTGGAGGCGAAGGTCTGGGTGACCTCCCATCACAAGGGAATCATCACCGGGCGCAAGGAATTCGTGGAGATGCTGCATGCCTTCAAGGACCGCATCCGCCAGCGGGAAGAAGCCATGCTGGCCCAGCTGGCTTCCGGCGGCCGCACCCTGGAAGAGCTGGTGGCCCACCGCTTCCTGTTTCCCAGAGGCTATGACGGCATATTCGTGGAAGACGCGGAACGCAAAACCATCCTCGAGCACATGAAGGGGCTCGTGGCAGGGGGGCGGGTGGCCAAGGAGAATGGCCGGTTTGTGGCGGTGGCCCCGGCGGGATAGCCGGCGCTTTTTCGTTTTTTTAAGGGTTTTCCCAAGGGCGGCGCGGGCCACTCCCGCGCATCAATCGCAATTCGGCCGGCGGGGCCCATTCCCCGCCGGCGTTAGCAGAAAGGTCGCATGTTTCCAGGCAGGAGTTACAGGCTCACCGGCGCGTCCATGAAGGAACTGGAGCAGAGCGGGTTGGCCGCCGACATGCTGCGCGCGCTGAAAACGTTGCAGGACCGCGACCCCGCCTCCCGGCAGGATTTTATGCAGTTGCTGGACGAGCGCATGCCGGACGCCTCGCCGGCGGAGCGGAAGCTGATTTTAAAGCAGAGCCGCCTTAGCCTGATGCGGCTGGAGAAGCTGATCCCCAACCGCTCCGCCCGCGAGTGGGTGGAGGCGATCATATTCGCCCTGGTGGTGGCCGTGATCGTGCGCTCTTTCTTCTTCGCCCCGTTCAAGATTCCCTCGGGCTCCATGGTGCCGACCATTGCCGTCGGCGACCACATTTTCGCCACTATGTACAATTACGGCATCCCGATCCCGTTCACCAAAATCAAGCTCTTTCCCCAGGAAATCGAACGGGGCAACATCGTGATTTTCCCCTTTCCCCTCGACCCGTCGGTGGACTACATCAAGCGCGTGATCGGCGTGGGCGGGGACACGGTGACGGTGAACGGCAAAACGGTCTACATCAACGGCGAGCCGCTGGAAGAGCCCTACGCCTATTACGACCCGGCCAGGTCCTACAGCGGGAACGCGGGCTCCTCCCCTTGCGATTTGGGGGTTGGCAGACCCGCCAAAGTACCTCCCGGAAAGCTGTTCATGATGGGGGACAACCGGCTGAACAGCCAGGACAGCCGGTGCTGGGGCTTTGTGGAGGCCGCCACGGTGAAGGGCCGGGGCCAGATCGTTTACTGGTCCCACGATCCGGGCGCAAGCCTGCTGAGCGGCTACCAGTTGGGCCGCATCGGCACCATATTGCGTTAAGCGCATGCGCACGCCTTTTCCCCAGCCGGGCGTGCCGGAGGCCGCGATGTCCCTTTGCCGCCAAGCCTTTCTCGGCTCCTGCCTGCTCTTCTTCGCGCTGGCGCCGGCCCCCGGCGCCGCGCTGGCCCAGCCGGCCACCTTCGCGCCCCTCGTCAAGCAGCAGCGGGACAAGGTGGTGCACATCAGCACCAGCGGCAAGACCGGCGAGTCCACCCCGGGCGGGCGGCTGATGCCCTTCCGCTTTCCGGAGCCGCGCCGGGGGATGGGCTCCGGGTTCATCATCAGCCGCGAGGGGCTGATCGTGACCAACCACCATGTGGTGGCCGACTCCCAATTCATCCAGGTCGTGCTGGCCAGCGGGAAGAAGTACGAGGCCACGGTGATCGGCGTGGATGCCCGAACCGACCTGGCCCTGATCAGGATCGAGGGCAAGAACCTGCCGGCAGTGCAGTTCGGCGACTCGAACGCCACGGAGGTGGGGGATTGGGTGCTGGCCATCGGAAACCCCTTCGGGCTGGACTTTTCAGTCGCCGCGGGCATCGTCAGCGCCAAGGGGCGCAACATCTTCGATGGGGAGAACCTGGCCTACGGCGAGTTCATCCAGACCGACGCCGCCATCAACCCCGGCAATTCCGGCGGGCCCCTGTTCAACATCAAGGGCCAGGTGATCGGGGTGAACACGGCCATCAGCGCCAGGGGCCACGGGATCGGCTTCGCCGTGCCCAGCAACCTGGTGGTGGAGGTGGTGCGCCAGTTGCGCAAGCACGGCAAGGTAATGCGCGGCTGGCTGGGCGTGGTGATCCAGGAGGTGACCGGCGAGGTGGCCCAGTCCATCGGCCTGCCCGGGCGGGCCAGGGGCGTGCTGGTGGAAGAGGTGCTTCCCGAGGCGCCCGCCTTCGCCGCGGGCATCCGCCCGGGGGACGTGCTGACCCTGTTCGGCGAGGCGCCCCTGCGCAAGGTAACCCAGTTGCAAAAGCTGGTGGCTTTCAGCGGGCCGGGCAGCCCGGTGAAAATGACCGGACTGCGCCGCAACCCCACCGGCGGAAAATGGGAGGAGGTGCGCTTCCAGGTGCGCATGGGAAGCCCGCCAACCGCGGCGCGCGGTACGCCGGTGCTGCAACAGGTGGGGCTGTCCGTGGGCACGCCGCCTGAGGAACTGCGCCGCAAACTGGGCCTGCAGCCGGGCGTGGGCGTGCTGGTGGAAGGGGTGACGCCCCGCGGCACGGCCGAGGGCACGGGCCTGCGCGAGGGCGACGTGATTCTCGAGGCGGACCGGCGCCCGGTGGGCAGCCCCGCCGAGCTGGGCAGGATCCTCGCCGGGGCGCGCGACAACCGCGTGCCGTTGCTGGTCAAGCGCGGCCAACAGGTGCTTTACCTGGTGCTCTCCCGGCGCAGGCAGTAGGCGCTTCGCGTTTTAAATGAAATTCCCCGCCGCAGGCAACGGGGTTTCGGGGCTCGAATTTTCTGCTCCTCTTACGCCGCAAGCGGCGGGGAATTCTACCAAAGATAGCATTCAACACCTTTACCCCAAATCAGAGAACACTCCACAATGCACGTATCACGCACGACCAAGGCGATCTTGATCGCTTCCCTGCTCGGCCTGCTGGTGCTGGCGCCGATGCACACGGCCCGCTCCGGAAAGCTGGGATTTCTCGAAACGCTGGAAATGCTGTGGATCTCCCACCTCATTTCAAAGTTCGGCGAGGGCTTCACCGAAGCGGAGCTGGCGCAACTGAAGAACGCCATGCCGACCATCAAGGAAAAGAATCCCAAGCTGTACAAGGATCAGGAAAAGACGGAGAAAATCCTGATGCTCTACATGGTGCTGGAGGAAATCACACGGCTGGAAAAGCAAGGGAAACCCCTGAATACCCTGCTCGGAAAATCCCGCGGGGAGGTGGCCAGGCAGTACGTGGAGCGCGTGTACTTCCCCTACAAATAATGGCTGCCTGGACCCCCTTCTTTCGCTGCCGCGGCGGCGGATTGCCTGTCCGAAAAGGTCGCTTACCAGGCGAACACGCGCTCGGCTTCCCGGAACAGGCGGGCCACGCCTGAGCGCTCCACCCACTGAATTTCCGGCACCGTGTCGCCGGCACTGATGCCGCGTTCCTCCGCGTCCTCTTTCACGGCAAATACGGGAACGCCATTTTCGATCAGGCGCTTCAGGTCCTGGTCCATGGCCGGCGGATGCCCGGTTTCCACACCCCCGATCCGTAGCGGCTCCACGGACTGTCCGGACACGGCATAGGCCGTGGCGGGGCCGCGCAACAGCACGCTCTGCTCCGTGCCGGCTTTCTTGAGGGCGGCCACCAGCCACAGCGACTGGTCGTCCTGTTCTTCCAGCGTGCCCTGGTAGGCCCGCTCGATCACGTTAAGAATGGTGGTCATGAGGTTTGCCTCCGGATAGGGTTGCCCGCCTAGCGGGTGCCGATGGTGAGCACGTTGGTGGAATTCTGGATGAACTCGTGAAAGTCCGGTGGGCCGCCGCGCCGGCCGGTGGCCTGGTTCTGCATGCCCCGCTCGTCCACGCAGAGGCCGCAATTGACCCAGTCGAGCTTCCCGTGGCCGTCGCGCCCGGTGCCCAGCTCGCCCAGGGCCGCGATCCAGTCCTTGGGTAAGGGGTGGGCCTCTTCTTCTTCCGAAGTGCCTTTGACCGGGTTGGCGTGGGGCTTCTGTTCCGTGAATCCCAGCGAGACCGCGCCTTCATAGGCGAACACGTTGACGTCAATGCCCTTGCGCAGCGCAGCTTCGATCAGCCTCAGGGCGGTAATCACACGCGAGGTTTCGTAGGGCGGGTCCATAATCGCGAAAGTAATCGCGGAGGTATCGTTTCCCATCGTGAATGCTCCTTATCTGAAATGCGTTCGCTAGTGCCATATGGCCTTGGTGTCCCGGTCTGCCAGCAGGTCCACGATGTCCTCCACCGTGCCCACCTCCAGGCCTTCGGCGAGTCCCTCGGGGCGAATGCCCCTTTCCTGCAGGGCCAGCTCGTCCACCTTCAACGCCGCTCCCGCCTCCAGCAAGTCATCGCGCAAGGCAACACGGGCGCCCTTGCGGGCGGCGTGGGCTCCGTTCTCCACGAAGAATACGGTCACGGGCTCTTTCTGCCGGCTTAATTCCAGCGCCGTCTCGAGATAGGCGGTGGCTCCCCGGTCCTCCAGAGGGTCCTGGGATTCGATAAACAGGAAATGGCTCATCTTGAATCTCCGGTTTGGGTTTCAGGATTCGGCTGCGGCGAGGAACGCCGCGACGCCTTGCCCCCCGATCTGCGGGGAACGCAGGACGGTGCATCCTTCCCTGGCCGCACCATTGGTTTGACAGATGGAGAATCACAGTTGAGTCACAGAATAGTACGGCATGAGAAAAAGTGGAGAAATATTTCGCTCGGCCGTCCCTTGCAACAATGGTCAATAATAAATTGTACGCGTGCGGTGGTAGGGAGGCAGGCCGGCACTCTCCTCGCCGGCACTGCCCTGGC
>CBDUSX010000216.1:0-5531 GCA_965369935.1 uncultured bacterium | reverse complement strand
GGGCTCAGAACCCGCCGCTGTTGGCGCTACGGATCAGCACGTTGATCAGCACCTGCGCCAGAATCTGAATGCCTAACAGGACGATGATGGGCGAGAAGTCCAGCCCCCCCATGGAGGGAAGGATGGAGCGCACCGGACGCAGCAGGGGTTCGGTGACCGAGTAGACGAAGGTCACCAGGGGATTGGCGGTGCGGGGGCTGACCCAGGAAAGGACGACCCGCGCGATGATGAGCAGGGTCAGCACCTTGGCCGCCCAGCTGATTAATGTGATCAGTGCTTCCATAAGCTATGGTTTCCTAGTCCTCTTTGCCCGCCGGGTCAAGCTGTTCCATGGCCTGCCGGACGGCCCGCATCATCATTCCCCGCAGGCCGGCGGATTCCAGTTCCATCAGGCCCGCCGCCGCGGTGTTGGAGCGCAGGGCCTCCTCCCGCAGCAGGGCGGGATGCCTGTCCCCCTCCAGCATGCTTTCCGCGGTGTTCAGCAGCAGCGAGGCGATGAACCGCAGGGCCGCCGGGCGGGGCAGGCCCATCATCAGCGCGCCGTCGGCCATGGCATCCATGATGGTGTAAAAGGCCGCGGGGGCGATGCCGGCCAGACTCTGCATGACCTGGAACTGCACCTCGTCCTCGAGTTCCAGCACCAACTCCAGGCTTCCGAACAACTCACGGAAGGCCGCCACTTCCTCCGGCTCCAGGAACGGCGCGGCATGGAACGCCAGCAGGGTGCGTCCGCCCCCGGCGTCTCCCGGTGTTTTTGCCGGTGTCTCTCCCTGCGTTGTTGCCTGCGCCGCTCCGGGGAAGCTGACCAGGCAGCGCACCAGCTTGCGCTCGTTCAGGTGGCGCCACACCGCTTCCATGGACCAGCCCCGCCCCATCAACACCAGCACGTGGCGGTCGGTGATGGACAGCCTGATCTGGGGCATGATCTGCTCCATCTCCGGCGCGGGAGCCTCCACGAAGATGGTCTCGCAGGCGCCGAACAGCGCCTCCAGGGTGGGCAGCGCCTGCAAGGGGCCCTCGGCCGGCCGGTTGCCGGGCATGAACAGCGGTGGGGTGGCTCCAACCCCCGGCCCTGCCCGCAGAATATCCCACAGGGCGGCGCTCTCGGGCCCCCAGCCGATGAAGCCCAGGCGGGGTTTGGCCCTGCCGGCGGCCGCGGGTTGCAATTCGTTCATGGGCGCGCTCCGAAGATGGCGGTGCCGATGCGCACCATGGTGGCCCCTTCGGCGATGGCCCAGCGGTAGTCGTGGGACATGCCCATGGACAACTCGCGGAATGAGGGGCCCAGGCCGAATTCGGCGCGCAGCGATTCCCGCAGGCCGTACACCTCGGCGAAGTGCCGCCGGGTCTCCGATTCGTTCAATGCGGGGTCGGGCATGGTCATCAGCCCCCGCAGTTCCAGGGCGCCGCAGCCCAGCACCGTTTCCACCAGCCCCCGCAGTTCCGCACCGTCGGCAACGCCGGACTTGGTGGCCTCCCGGTCCAGGTTGAGCTGGATCAGCACGCCCAGCTGCGCGCCGTTCCCGGCCCGGTTTTCCATGGGTTGGTTTTCCATGGCATTGGCCAGGGCCAGGGCCAGCCGCCCGGAATCCAGGGAATGCACCAGGGCGAACCGGCCCGGAATCTGGCGGGCCTTGTTGGTTTGCAGATGGCCCACCAGGTGCCACTCCGCCTCCGGCGGCACGCCGTCCATCTTGCTCAAGGCTTCCTGCACGCGGTTTTCTCCAAAGATGCGCTGCCCCGCGGCCAGGGCTTCGGCCACGGCTTCTGCGGGCTTGGTCTTGCTGACGGCGATCAGCATCACCTCCCGCGGGGCGCGGCCCGCCGCCGCGGCGGCCTCGGCGATGCTGGCGTTAAGGTTGGCCAGGTTTTCCGCGATGGTTTGTTCTGCAATGGCCGGGTGCATGGCGTACGGGGGATTCTGATATTTCAGCAAATCAGCGGCTGGTTTTCCACAGGCCGGATTTGCGCTTGCGGGCCACCGCCTCGGCCTGGATGAACAGCTTGTCGAAGGGGTTTTCCCCCTGATCCAACAGATAGTAGCTCCAGCCGTTGAGGACAAGCCACAGATTGATGTTCTCCTTGCCCTTGAAAAACATCCCGAACATGCGCTTGCCCTCCTGGACGATGCGGAACTGCACCACCACATCCTTGCCGGCCAGCTTGCGCCCCAACTCGTACATGACTTTCTTGCGGAACCAGGCGTTGTATTTCCTGCCCTGGTTCACCGAGGCCTCCGGGGATACGTGGAGGAAATACACCTTGACCCATTGCTCCTTGTTCTTGCGGTTGCTCCGGGTGAGCACCTGGCTCAGTTCATGGTAGGCGGGCCGGTAGGGCACCTTCACCCACAGGGCGTCGGGCCTTTCCACCTTGACCACCTGGCCCCGGATTTCCCCCGTGCGGCCGGGCAGCACCCAGGTCACGAAGTCCCTCTTGCGCCTGGACATGATGCCCTGGGGGCGGTGGTAGTGGTAACTGTCCGACCTCTCGTTGAAGTGGCCCCCGAACTCGTCCAGAGCCCCCGGGTGGGCGCTCAGGCCGGCCGGCGGCTGGAGGGCCAGCAGCAGGGCCAGGGACATGGCGGCGCGGCAGAGCAACCGCAGGGCCGCGCACGGAGGTTCGATTGGGGCAGGGAAGGTGGGCCTGGCGATCATTGGCGTGTCTGCCGGTTCACCGGCTTGCCGGTTGAGGAGGGCCCGCCGCGGCACCGGCGGCGCACCGCCGGGCGGAACGGCCCTGGGCTCGGTCATAAAAAAAAACAGCTTGCGGGGGACGCCCCCCAAAGGCAGTAAGAGCGTTTCGATCTTCAGTTTTCCGACAAAGCCTAGCGCCTGCTCACGCTCACGGTGAGCGTCTTGGCGGACACGTCCTGGATGTCCAGCGTGAACTTCTTGAACTTCTGCTCATACAGCCCTTCCGCGATTTCGCCCGCGGTTTTGCGGGTCTGCAACTCGAACAGGGCCGTGCGGTTCTTGTAGGAGCGCTGCTGGAGCCCTGTCACGCCGCCCACGCCCATGTTGAGGGCACGCTTGAGGGCGATCAGGTCCCCGTATGATGCGTTCTTCACCACCAGTTCGATGCGCCCGCCTTCGTTCTTTTCCTTGATCCACTGGTAGGTGACCTGCTCCATCAGTTTGGCGGTGATTTTCTTCGCCGCGTTCTGCACCGCCTTCACGTTGGCGGAATTCTGGTTGATGCTCAGCCCGCGCTCGGCCAGCACCTCCGAGGCCATCACCTGGCCGCTGTCCACCAGGATCACGTCCAGGGCCAGGTCGGCCTGGGCAATGAAAAAGCTGCTGCGGGGACCTTTTTCCTGGGTGGTGGCGCTGCCCATGATGATGATCTCCGCCTCCGACTTGCGGGCCGCCGCGACCACCTTTTCCCGTGCGACTTCCTCGCCGCGCAGGGCCACCTGGAGCAGGGACATGCCCGCGGCGGCGCGGGGATCAATAAAGGTGAAGCCCTGCTTGATCAGAATTTTGCGCATGGCCTTTTCCGCGATTTTCTGGCCCGGCCCGTCGTCCTCCCCTTTGAGGTCTCCGTACTGATCGAGGAACTTCTCCTTGATGATCACCATCACGCGGGGCTTGCCCACCCGCCGGTAGAGATTATCCAGGGACTCGTCGATCTGTTTGATGAAATCGGCCTTCACCACCACCGCGTTAATCAACACCTTGTACAACTCGCGGTCGCGCCCTTCCTTGAGGATCTTGTAGGACTTGATGAAGCCCTTGGAGCGGCTCAGCACCTCGTCCTTGACCAACTCGAAGTTCTTCAGGGTGGATTCGGACTCGATCATCACGCCGGACACCTTTTCCACCGCGTCCCGCTGGGCGGCTTCGATGGCTTCGCTCCGCGAGCGGGAGACCGCCCGTGGGTTGTAGCCGCTCACGCCCTCGCCCTGCACCTGGTACATGGCCTGACCGGGTTGTTGTTGGCCGGGTGTTTGTTGTGCGGTGGCTGCGCCGGCCCACAGGAGCAGCGCCAGCAAGGCGGCGGCCGCCGCCGAGCAACAACCCCACCGATATCCCGTTGGAACGCTCTGCATTCGAGGCACGATGATCGCTCCTTTGCTGGTTTCTTTGCGTTTCTTTACGAAACTTTACTATTGTTTATTATTGGCAAAGTTGTTGCCATTTTAGTGCAATCACGGTGAAAAATCATCTTTTTGTCGTGACCGGCGGCGCACCCGCAATCCGTCCTTTGGCGCCGCGGGAAGCACCCGGCGGGGCGGGATTCAGTTCGACTTTCCATGCCGCGCGCAACCCGCAAGGGCCGGGGGGCGGCATTCTTAAAAATTTCTAAAAAGCAGGCAGTTACAGCAAAGGAGCCAGGATGATGCGGGTCATGATGGATTTCAACAAAACGATACTGCTGCTGCCCAAACACTGGGCCGTGTGGGTCGGCTTGCTTGTCATCGCCAATTTCATCGCGCCGCTGTTTTTCATCAACCTGCCGGAGGGGCAGGTGGTGCTGGGGGCGGGCATGATCGCCATTGTAATTCAGATGGTCATTTTCGCCCGGCTGGGGTTCGTGCGCCTGCTGGGTCTGGGCCACTCTCCCTGGATCGCGCTGGTGCCGTGGTTGTGGGTGCGGCTGGATGCCGCCGGCCTGGAGGGGCCGCTGGGCTATTGGATGGCTGCGGTGATCGTGCTGGACTGCGCCTCCCTGATCATTGACGTGGTGGACGTTGTGCGATTCCTGCGGGGCGAGCGCGCACCCACCGTGTCCCTTGCCGGCAGCCAGGGTGGTTGAGCCCGGCCCGAAGCAGCAGCGCCGCCAAGGCCGGTCAACCCTGATCTGAAAGCGCGGTGTCATGAGCGACGCCAGCAGCGACGCCCGGCAGACGGTGCAGGCTTTTCTGGAAGGCTGGAGGACCTTCGTCCAATTGCCGCCCGGCAACCCCGTCCGGCGGAACGTCACCCGCTTTATCGAAACCGACGAGGCGAAAGCAAGGGAGGAAATATTCGTCCGCCAGAGCCTGCTCTACCGGCTCCAGCAGGTGTACGGGCGCCTGGGCGTGAAGCGGGAAGACGGCGCGGGCACGAGCCGGCAGTTCCGGGAACTGATCCACATGCCGCTGGCGGAGATGGCCCGGGCCATTGACGGGGGGCGCCGCAAGCAGTTTGCCGAATTGCTCCAGGGCGGTTTCGAATTCGGGCGGGGCGCGCCGGAGCCGCGGATCGTCGCCGTGCGGCGGTTTCTGCTGGAGCTGTTCGCCCTGCCGGTGCTGGGGGGCGGAATGAAATACAGCATTTATCCCAACGGGGTGTTTCACTCAGGCGGCGGCGTCACCCACGAGGAGCTGGCCCGCAAATTCAACGAACAGGGGCTCGGCCAGGGCAACCCCCTGGGGGGCGGGGAAATTCAGCGTCCCGCGGAGCTGGCCTTCATCTACGACGTGGCCTCCTCGGCCTTCGTCACCGTCATGAAGCCGAAGTTCGTGGAAGAGTCCCTGCTGCGCTGGGTGCGCCTGACCGGCGGCATGGAGGAACGCATCGCATTCGGCCACCGGAAAAAGCTGGGCG
>CBDUSX010000215.1:0-5538 GCA_965369935.1 uncultured bacterium | reverse complement strand
CCGCTCCGGCTTGCGCAGGCCCAGCTTGAGCATGCGCGAGCGCAGGGTGCTCGGCTGGAGGCCCAGGCGCAACGCGGCCCCGCGCCCGCCCTCGACCACCCAGTTGCATTCCTCCAGGGCAGCTTGGATAAACCCGGCCTCGGCCTCCTGCAGGCTGGCGGGCTGCGCCGCCCCGGCCCCCGTCTGCGGGGAGAACCCCAGCGTCTCCTCCAGTTCCAGGACGGAACCGTCGCTGAGGATGATGGCTCGCTCGATGATGTTCTCCAACTCCCGCACGTTGCCTGGCCAGCCGTAGGCCTGCATGACGTCCAGCGCGCGCCTGGAAATGGTGTCTATTTTCTTGCCCACCTTGGCGCCGTACTTGAGGACGAAATGGTTGGCCAGCACGGGAATGTCCTCCTTGCGCACCCGCAGGGGAGGGCACAGGACGGGAAACACGTTCAGGCGGTAATACAGGTCTTCGCGGAATTCACCCACCTTGACGGCGCCCTCCAGATCGCGGTTGGTCGCCGCGATCACCCGCACATCCACCCTGGTGGTGCGCGAATTGCCCAGCCGCTCGAACTCGCCCTCCTGCAGCACGCGCAGCAGCTTGGTTTGCAACCCCAGGGGCAGGTCGCCGATTTCATCGAGAAAGATCGTGCCGCCGTCCGCCAGCTCGAAGCGCCCGATCTTCTTCACCAGGGCCCCGGTGAAGGCGCCTTTCTCGTGGCCGAACAACTCCGACTCGATCAGGTTTTCCGGCAGCGCGGCGCAGTTGACCTTCACCAGGGGGCGCTCGCGGCGTTTGCTCAGGTTGTGCACCGCGCGCGCCAGCAGCTCCTTGCCCGTGCCGGATTCACCCAGAATCAGCACGGTGGCGTCGGTGGGCGCGACCTGCTCGATGGTGCGCAGCACGGCCTTCAGCACCGCGCTGCCGCCGATGATCTCCTCGAAATTGTGCTCCAGCCTGAGCTCGTCGGTCAGGTAGACGGCCTCCGCCTGAAAGCGGTTCTTCAACTCCTCCACCTCGGCCAGGGCTTGCCTGAGCGCCTCCTCGGCCCGCTCGCGCTCGGCGATCTCGGTCTTCAGGAGGGCGTTGGCCTCGCTCAACTCCGCGGTGCGGGCGGCCACCTTTTTCTCCACTTCGGCGTAGGCGCTCTGCAGGGCGTCTTCCGCCTGCTTGGTGCGGAGATGGATGTCCACGCGCGCGCTGAATTCCGCACGGTTGTACGGCTTGACCAGGTAATCGTCCGCCCCCAGATTCAGTCCGGCAACCCTGTCCTCGGAGGAATCCTTGGCGGAGAGCATGATGATCTTGATGTCCTTCAGCGCATCGTCGTGCTTGATTTTCCCGGCCACCTCGTCGCCGCTCATGCCGGGCATCATCCTGTCCAGCACGATCACGTCCGGGTGATGGGCCCGCGCCAATTCCAGGCATTCCGGGCCGCCGGCGGCCATGTGCACCGTCAACCCCATGCTTTTCAGGATGTCCCCGGCCAGTTCGCGGCTTTGCGGGTTGTCATCCACCACCATCACGCTGCCCCTGGACTCCTGGTTCAAAGATGACATCATAGATGACCGGCTGTGCCGTCCGTCAATTTGGGTTGCAATTCGGCGCATCAAAAAATAGGATGCGACCGGGTTACTCTCGAAATTCTGACAGAACGAAATCCTAACAGAATTCGTGCTGCCGTGCCGGTGCTTGGCGGGCGGAAGGGGAATTCCGTCCGCTAAAACAAGTCGTATTCCAAAGTACATAGCACTCGCGGCAATTTTGATTGCAGGGATTTCTTGAAACGGCACGGCTCGACAAGGCAAAAGCCCGACACGACAAGGAGGAGATGATGTTACCTGCCAGTTTTGAATACCATGCGCCCGGCTCCCTGGCCGACGCCATCGCCCTGCTCAAGCAGCACGGGGACGAGGCCAAGGTGCTCTCGGGCGGCCACAGCCTGGTGCCGCTGATGAAGCTGCGCTTCGCCGCCCCGGCCCACATCGTGGACATCAACGGCATCCCCGGCCTGGATTACGTGAAGGAGGAGGGCGGGGTGCTGAAGATCGGGGCCCTGGCCCGCGAGGTGGACCTGGAAACCTCGGACGTGGTGGCGGCCAAGTTTCCCCTGATCCTGGACGCCGCCAAGCTGATCGCCGATCCGCTGGTGCGCAACCGGGCCACCATCGCCGGCAATCTGGCCCACGGGGACCCGGCCAACGACCACCCGGCCGTCATGCTGGCCCTGAACGCCGAGGTGGCCATCGAAGGCTCAGGGGGCGGGCGGGTGCTGCCGGTGAGCGAACTGTTCGTGGACACCCTCACCACCGCCCTGGCCGCGGACGAGATCATCACCGAGGTGCGCGTGCCCGTGCCCTCCGGCAACAGCGGCGGCGCCTACTTCAAGCTGGAACGCCGGGTGGGGGACTACGCCATCGTGGCCGTGGCCGCCCAGGTGACCCTGGACGGCGAGGGCAACATCGAATCGGCGGGCATCGGCCTCACCAACGTCGGCCCGGTGCCCATCAAGGCCACGGACGCGGAAGCCTCCCTGGCCGGCAAGGCCCCGGACGAGGCGGCCCTGGCCGAGGCCGGGCGGCTGGCCACGGAGGCCAGCGACCCCTCGTCGGACACCCGGGCCCCGGCTGAGTACAAGCGGGCCATGGTGGCCGAACTGACCGTGCGCGCCCTGGCGCGGGCGGTGGAACGCGCAAAGGGAGGGAAATAGCCATGGCCACGCAAAGCATTACCATCACCCTCAACGGTGTGGAGCACACCGGGGAGGCCGAGCCCCGCATGTTGCTGGTGCATTTTATCCGCGACGTGCTGCGCCAGACGGGAACCCACATCGGCTGCGACACCAGCAATTGCGGCGCGTGCACCGTCCATCTCGACGGGCAGGCGGTGAAATCCTGCACGCTTTTCGCCGTGCAGGCCAACGGCAAGTCGGTCAAGACCGTGGAAGGCCTGGCGGAAGGCGGCGCGCTGCATCCGATCCAGGAAGGCTTCAAGGAGTGCCACGGACTGCAATGCGGGTTCTGCACGCCGGGGATGATGCTCTCCGCGCTGAGCCTGCTGGAGAAAATTCCCAAGCCCACGGAAGAGGAAATCCGCTGGGGCATTTCGGGCAACCTGTGCCGCTGCACCGGCTATCACAACATCGTCAAGGCGGTGCAATACGCCGCGGACAAAATGGCGCAAGGAGGGGACGAATGAGCGAGCTGACTTCTGAATCCCTGGGCGGCATCGGCCAGCCGGTCAAACGCAAGGAAGACCTGCGCTTCATCCAGGGCAAGGGCAACTACGTCGAGGACTTTTACCTGCCGGGCATGGTCTATGGGGTGGTGGTGCGCAGCCCCTTCGCCCACGCCAAGATCAACGGCATTGACTCCAGCGAGGCCATGAAGGTGCCCGGCGTGTTGGCCGTGATCACCTCCACGGAACTGGCGGGCGCCAACCTGGCCTGGATGCCCACCCTCGCCGGCGACACCCAGGCGGTGCTGGCCAGCGACAAGGTGCGCTTTCAGGGCCAGGAGGTGGCCTTCGTGGTGGCCGAGACCCAGTACGCCGCCGCCGACGGCGCCGAAGTGGTGCAGGTGGACTACGAGGAACTGCCCGTGGTGGTGGACCCCCACAAGGCGCTGGACGAAGGGGCGCCCGTGATCCGCGACGACAAGGAGGACAAGAAGGACAACCACATCTTCAACTGGCAGGCCGGGGACAGGGCGGCCACGGACAAGGCCTTCGCCGACGCGGAGGTGACCGTCTCCCAGCAGACCCACTTCCAGCGCGTCCACCCCGCGCCCATTGAGACCTGCGGCTGCGTGGCGGACGTGAATCCGGGCACGGGCCGCACGACCATTTACATCACCTCCCAGGCGCCCCACGCCCACCGCACCGTGTTCGCCCTGGTCTCTCCGCTGCAGGAGCACACCACGCGCCTGGTGGCGCCGGACATCGGGGGCGGCTTCGGCAACAAGGTGCCGGTCTATCCGGGTTACGTGCTGGCCACGGTGACTTCGCTCACCATCGGCCGGCCCTGCAAGTGGATCGAAACCCGCTCGGAGAACATCCAGTCCACCGGCTTCGCGCGGGACTACCACTCCACCACGGAGCTTGCCGCCACCAAGGACGGCAAGATCACCGCCCTGCGGGTGAAGACCCTGGCCGACCACGGCGCGTTCAACGCCCAGGCCAATCCGTCCAAGTGGCCGGCGGGGCTGTATTCCATCTGCACCGGCTCCTACGACATTCCCAACGCCCACGTGGAGGTGGATGCCGTGTACACCAACAAGGCGCCGGGCGGGGTGGCCTACCGCTGCTCCTTCCGGGTCACGGAGGCCTCCTACGTCATCGAGCGCGCGGTGGACCTGCTGGCCGGGGAACTGAAGATGGACCCGGTGGAGCTGCGCAAGAAGAACTTCATCCAGCCCGATCAGTTTCCCTATAAGTCCGCCACGGGCTGGGAGTACGACAGCGGGGATTACGAAAAAGCCATGCAGTTGGCCCTGGACACCGTCGGCTACGACGCCCTGCGCAAGGAGCAGGCCGAAAAGCGCGCCAAGGGCGAACTGATGGGCATCGGCATCTCCAGCTTCACCGAGATCGCCGGGGCCGGGCCGCGCAAGGATTTCGACATCCTGGGGCTGAGCATGAACGACGGCGCGGAAATCCGCGTCCATCCCACCGGCACGGTGATGGCCCGCTTCGGGGTGAAGTCGCAAGGGCAGGGCCACGAAACCACCTTCGCCCAGATTCTCGCCGAGGAGCTGGGCATCCCGGAGGCCAACATCGTCGTGGAGGAGGGCGACACCGATACCGCGCCCTATGGGCTGGGCACCTACGGCAGCCGCTCCACCCCCGTCGCCGGCGCGGCCGCGGCCATGGCGGCCCGGAAAGTGCGCGAGAAGGCCCAGAAAATCGCCGCGCACATGCTGGAGGTGAGCGAGGAGGACCTGGAATGGAAGGACTATCAGTTCCAGGTCAAGGGCGCCCCCGGCAAGGCCAAGACCATGGCCGAGGTGGCCTTCGCGGCCTACACCGCCGCGCCCCCCGGCATGGAGCCGGGGCTGGAGGCGACGTATTATTACGATCCGCCCAACTTCACCTTCCCCTTCGGCACCTATATTTGTGTCGTGGACATTGACAACAAAACCGGGGAGTTCAAAATCCGCCGGTTCGTGGCCGTGGACGACTGCGGGACGATCATCAACCCCATGATCGTCGAAGGCCAGATTCACGGCGGCCTGGCCGAGGGGCTGGCCATCGCCACCATGCAGGAAATCCGCTTCGACGACGAGGGCAACATCCTCAACGGAAGCTTCGCCGATTACCTGCTGCCCACGGCGGTGGAGACCCCCAACTGGGAGCTGGGCAAAACGGTGACCCCTTCGCCCCACCATCCCATCGGGGCCAAGGGCGTCGGCGAATCCCCCAACGTGGGTTCCCCGGCCGCGATCGTGAACGCCTTCGTGGACGCCCTCTCCCATCTGGGCGTGACCAACATCGAAATGCCGGTCACCCCCTGGAAGATCTGGGAGCTGTTGAAGGAAAAGGGCGCGCTC
>CBDUSX010000214.1:0-5561 GCA_965369935.1 uncultured bacterium | reverse complement strand
CCGGTTTGATTTTCGGGGCGCAGTCGGATAGTTTTTACGAGTCCCGTCAGGTTCTTACGGAGTCTGAGAGGGAGGTGCGGAAGGAGCCGCACCGGCAGGCACGGCCGCTTGCCGCAGGGCGTGAGGGCCTTTAAGTTAAGGGATTAACTGCCGATGGCCAACCTCGTCAGACTCGATGCGAATCAGGTCGAGTTTCCTCACCACAATCTCAGCTACTCCATTACGCCACCACCGTCCAATTTACAAGACGGCCTGGAGGCGTACGGGCGGCTCCGGGAGGATCTGTCCCTGCAATCCCTGCCCCTGGCCCGGCGGCGGGAGGCGACGCAATTCCTCCAGCACCTGGGCACGGAGCTGTTCCGCACGGTCTTTCCCGCGGACAGCTACCAGCGCCTCGGCTCCCAGGGTCCGTTGCTGCTGGAGGCTTACGGGGACATGCAGGCCTATCCCTGGGAACTGCTCAATGACGGCGCCCACTGGCTGGCCCTGAGCCGGGGCGTGCTGCGCTATCTGGCCCGGCCCGCCGCGCCCGAACCCGCCGCCGCGCCGCCTGGCGGCCCCTTGCGTGTGCTGGCCCTTTCCGCCGATCCCCTGCCCAACGGCGGCGGGGGGCTGGTGGCCGCCCATCAGGCACAGGTGGGCACGCGGTTCATTTCGACGGTGGGCATGCTGCTGGAGCAGCCGGAGCAGGAGGCGCCTCCGTTTGTTTTCCGGGCCGTGGAGCACGCGACGCCCGGGCAACTGACCCATACCCTCGGCCTTGCGCCCGGTTTGCTCTACTATTCGGGTTTTACGGGCGAAGAAGGCTGGTACCTGGAGGGGGACGGCCTGCGCCCGGAGTGGGTGAGCCAGGGCTGGCTGGCCGAGCATCTGGGCATGGCGGCCAGGGAGGGGTTGCAGGCCCTGGTGCTCAACGACTCCCTGGGTCTGTTGGACGCGCGGGGCGTGGTGGCCCAGACTTGCGCGTATTTCCGGGCCGGCCTGCCCGCCGTGATCCGCATCGAGGGGCGGCTGACCCGGCTGCGCGAGCAGGACTACCTGCGCACCCTGGTGCGGAGCGTGGCCGAGGGAGCGTCCGTGGCGGACGGCCATCTGGCCGCCGCGCGGCGGCTGTACCGGCGCTTCGAGGAAAGCTGGGACTGGAGCTTCGTGCGGCTCTATCACCGGGCCCTGCCCCACGAGGGAGAGCCGGCCATCCGTCACGAGCTTCCCGACGCGCGGCCCGAGCCCCTGGCCCTGGGCCAGGGCTCCGCGCCGGTCGAAGAGGAAGCCGGCGAGGCATTCGCGACGATGCCCCCGCCGCCTCCGTTTCAGGGACGGCGCAGGTTCTTCGGCCGCCAGCGGGAACTTTCCCAACTGGCCGCCGCGCTGCTGCCGGATCCTGCCGCGGCCTCTCCGGTGGTGTCCCTGAGCGGCCCCGCGGGAAGCGGCAAGACCGTGCTGGCCCTGGAGATCGCCCGGCGCATGCACCATCACTTCATGCAAGTGGTCTACCTGCACGACCGGGACCTGATGCCCGCCGCGCCGGAGTTGGCCCCGCCCTCCCGGTTCGAGCCGCCCGGCCCCTCGCCGGAGGAGGCGCTGCTGGCGGGGCTGGCCCGCCACCTGGGGGCCGGCAGCCCGGAGGCCTCCGGGCAAATGGCTTCGGGCGAGGCTCTCGGCGAGGCCCTGGGCGAGCAGCTGGCCCTGGGGCCGCCGCGGCTGATCGTGGTGGACGGGCTGGAGCATCATGCGGGTTATTACGGATTTTGCAGAGCGCTGGAAAAGTTCCCCCGCACCTGCCGTGTGCTGCTGGTGAGCCGCGGCAAGCCTCCCCTGCTGGCCGGCCCCCATTTCGATCTGGAGGCCCTGGGGGCCGGAGACCTGGCCGCGCTGTTTCACGTCTCGCTGGTGGAACGCATCGCCGCATCACCCCATCCGGACGATCTGCTGCGGGCCTGCGGGCGGGACCTGCTGACCGCGCGCATGCTGGGGCGCCTCAAGCGCTGGCCCGCCCCGGAACGGCTGGGACAGGCGGTGGCGGAGGCCGAGGCCCCGGAGGCGGAGCACCCGCGCAGGGACACAGGGGCATTGCTGGAGCTCGTGCTGCAGGCGGTCATGGCCGAGTTGAGCCGGGACGCCCTGGGCGTGCTGCAAGCCCTTTCCCTGTTCACCTACCTGGTGCACATGGAAGTGCTCTCCCACCTCACTGAGCTCGACAGCCGGCGGCTCAGCCTGGCCCTGGCCGAGCTGCAATGGATGGGGCTGGTGGACGCCTTCGACAGCGAGCGTTACTTCGCGCTTCAACTGCGCCTGCAAGCGCCCCTGAGCCGGCAGCTCGTCACCCCGGCGGCCTACAGGCGCCTGCGCCCCCTGCTGGCGCGGGCGTATCACTCCTATCTGGCCGAGTTGCAGGGCCGGGACGCCCGGGGCGTGGGCCTGCCCTCGGGGAGCGGCCACAGCCCGGTCGCCTGGAACGAGCAGGGGCGCCGCGCGCCAACGGTGGCCCGGATGCGGTGGCTCCACAGGACTGGCGCGGAGCGCATCAACATTGCCGAGTTGGCGCTGATCCTGGCCGAGGAGCAGGACTGGCCGGCCCTGAAGCGGCTCGTGGCCGGCGCGGCGTTCCTGCAGCATCAGCAGGGGCTGGAGGACATGGGCCGGCTGCTGGACCGGCTGCTGCTGGCAGCCGGCGTGGCCCTGCACGACAACAACCTGCAGGCCACCGCGCTGATCGGCATGGCCCGGCCCCTGCTGGCCGCCGGGCGGCCCATGGAGGCCCAGCCCCTGCTCGAGCAGGCCCTGCGCCTGCTGGGGGACAATCCGGGTTGGGAGCAACTGGCGGAAACCTACCTGTTGCTGAGCCGCTGCTACGAAACGTCTCAGCGTATCGAGGCGGCCGTCAACATGCTCTACTCGGCCGAGGAACTGGCCCGGCAGTTGGGAAACGCCCACTATCTGGTGGAGGCGGTGACGGCCCTGGCCCGCATCTGGCTGGCACAGGGCGAGCGGGATGGACAGGCCGAGTCCTTCCTCGCCCAGACCGTCGCCTATCTGAAACGCGGCGGCGAAAGGCTGCCGGCGGCCAGGGTGGAGCTGCTGCTGGGCGAAGCCTGTTCCCAGGCGGGCCGCTCCGCGGAGGCTCAGGAAATCTTTCAGCGCGTGCTCCAGGTCTTCCGCGGCGCGGAGCACCCCCAGGACGTTTACGACACCCTGCTCCGGCTGGCCGAAGCCTACCTGCTGGAAGATATGCCCGATGAAGCCCTGGACGCCTTCATGCAGGCCAGGGGCGCCGGGGACATCAGGAAGGATGCAGCGCAGGAAGACCACGTGCTGACACGGGTCTGCCAGCGGTTCGAACGCAGCGGGCGTTATCAGGAAGCGCTCAACGGCTACCTGATGCTAAAGGAGGTGCGGGAACTCAAGGGCGACCGGGAGGGGCTGCTGGGTGTGCTGGACACAATCGGCGGGCTGTATTTTCAGTTGGGCGAACAAGCCGCCTCCACCCGCTTTTACGAGGAAAGCCTGCAACTGAAGGAAACCATCCCGCAGACCTGAAGGGCCCGCCCACGCCGGAATATCCTGCGTACGCATCAGGCGGCTCCACCACGCGGAAAAAGCCTGCCTAAAATATCGTCGAAATCCACCTGATGAAGCCGGTGAGGAACAGGGAGAAGAAGATGATCGCGGCCACATAGCCCAGGAACAGATCACCTTCGCCCTTCTTCAGGCCGAACAGCACCGTCTTGATGGAGAATTCTTCCGAGGAGGTGATGAAGTTCGTCTCAAAGCCACGGCTTTGGCGATGCAGATACACCAGCCCCAGGCTGACCACGGTCATGATGATCCACAAAAACCAGGTGTCGGCGAGAAATTCCATGAGCCTACTTTTTGGAGCGGGTGGCGGTGCGGGATGAAGGCTTGGCGTCTTCGCGGAGCGGATCGAGCAGCTTTTCGATTTTCACGCTGTTGCTCTGCTTCATGAACACGCCCGAGTCTTTCGCTTGAAACTCGCACTGATTGACCTTCAAATACGGATAGACCGTCTCTATGCGCTCGCGCGCAATGTCGGGCAGGTTCTCGAAAGAGGTCCATTTGCTTGGATCCATACTCATACAAAATTCTCCTGTAAGATTTAACGGCGCTCCGGATTGGAGCGGACGCCGGGGTATTGCGCCGGGGGCCGGTTCAGGTGCAGCCGGATTCCGAGGGCGGGTTCCCCCGGCCGACGGACACGCGGCTGTTGAAGTTGCACAGGGAAACGATCATCACGATATCAATCACTTCCTGTTCGTTGAATCCCGCCTCGTGCAGCGCCTGCACGTCTTCCTCGATCAGCTTGTCGGGGTCGGCGGTGAACTTGACCGCGAATTCCAGCAATTCGCGATCCTGCCGGTCAAATTGGAGCCGGCCACGGGCATGCTCGAGGTGATAGACCAGATGCTCGCCCGCGGACATTTCACGGAGAGCCTCTCCGCGGCCGGGCAGTCAGTAGTGGCTGTCGTTCAGCGTGGCCACCAGGGCGGCGATCATCTCCGAGCGCCTGCGGCCCAGGGATGAGCCTTCCTCGATCAGCGGGGAGATGAATTCCTTGCCCTCCTCCTCGGCACCGGGCCTGAGCGGTGCTGCCTCCATCCGGCCGGCCGGGACGCGGCCGGTACCGCCGGACAGAGGGGGCTTCCGCTCCGCTCCAGCGATGGGCCGGGTCTGCCGGCGCTCCTTGATCTCGCTCACTGTACTCCCCCGCAATGCCGTCCCGAATGAGCCGGCAAACCAAGCAAGCTTCAAAGAAAATACAGCAAGCGGCGCGAAGGCCCCAGCCACTTGTTGTATATGGATTTTACCCAACCCCGGATTTGACGGCAAGAAAAACCCGAATATTCTGCCGGGGCCGCGCTTTCCGTTCATGGCCGCGGCGCGCGGCCGGGGCGGGCTTTACGCTCCCACCGGGCCACCTTGGACGAATACGAGGGCATTCCCGGCCCTCGATGGAATATACGCCGAACAACCGACTTCGGATGAGGCTTTGTAATTTGCCTTGCCCCATAAAACATGCTTTTTTAATTCTTACAGCCGAATGCCTGCCCAAGTGGCGGAACTGGCAGACGCGCATGATTCAGGTTCATGTGGTGGAAACACCGTGGAAGTTCGAGTCTTCTCTTGGGCATTAAGTCATTTCAATAATTTGGCGATTATTTCCTCTCCCTCCAGAATTTGTTTTGCTCATCCCTCCCTCGTCCTGTCGCAATACCGCTCCCTGGGCTCAGTCCCCGCATCCCGCAATCCTCTTTCCTTTTTCGACTCGATAGAATTTGCATCGCCCGGCTTGTCTATAACAAAGTTTTCTATAAGAAAGGCAGGGGGCCGCGCCTTGAATTGCCGCAACTGCCGGCACGAAAATCCAGCGGTCAATCGTTTCTGCGGAAAATAGCAGGTCGCGCGGGGGAAGGAATTCCGGGAGCCGGCGAGCGGCGAATCAGTGCTACCGGTGATCGAGCATCTCCCGAACGGTAGAATAGAGCACGTTGGGCGCATAGGGCTTTTGAATCGTGCGCACTCCTCTTCCGGCGACATACTCTGCG
>CBDUSX010000213.1:0-5562 GCA_965369935.1 uncultured bacterium | reverse complement strand
GGTCGAAGGTGCCGGCCAGGGGCTGCTCGACGTTTTCCACCTCGAAAAAAATCAGCCGGGGCGTGATGCGGTGCTTGAGGGCGCGGACGTCCTTTCCTGCCGCGGGAAAAACCCGTGCGAAGGAGGCCCGCAATTCCACCTCGATTTCGTTCTGGGCGAAGCTGCGGGAACTCAAGTCGGCTTCCTGGGGTCCTTGCAGCCGTTCGGTGAGGCTCTCGTAGCGCACGAAGCGCCGCGCCACACTCGGGCGCAGTTCCCAGGAACCGCCCAGGCTGAACGGGAAGGCGATGGCCGGGCGGATTTCCTGCACCTGGCCGCTGATAACGTCATCGGTGGTGAATCGGATGGCCTGTCCCGACACCTCGAAGGACAGGCCGATGGCGTCGAACAGCCGGACGCCGGTGTTGAAGGACAGGCGCGGCAGCAGCCGGGGGCGGAACTTGCCGTCGGCAAAGCGCCGGTCGTCCGCCAGCACGGATTCCTCCTCGAACTCCGATCTGCGGATGCCCGACAGGCCCACGCTGACCCACGGGGCCAGCAAGGAATAAGAGCCCTGAAACTCCTGCTGCGGGCGGTATTCCTCCACCTTGAAGTATTCCCGGCGCACCTGGCCGTCGCTGGACTGGTTGGCGGTGAAGATCAGCCGCTGGCGCTCTCCGAAGCCCTGGTTGTGCCGCCAGTCAATGGTGTGGCGGGAAGGTTTGAAAGGGCCGCCCCCCTCGCCGGAGAAGTCGTTTTCCTGATTGGGGTCACGGGCGAATTTCTCCTCGATTCCGAACAGCCGCAGGCCCCCTTCCTGGTGCTTCCAGAAGGCGTACTCGTAGTCCAGTTTCAGCCCCCAGCCCCGGTTGGAAACGTATTCCGGGGTGATGGTGAGATCGTGATCCACGTCCAGCGCCCAGAAGAAAGGCAGTTTCAGGCGCGTTCCGAGGTCGAACCGCTCCAGGGAGGATTTTTCGATGGAAAGGTGTGGCGACAGAAAGCCGGAGCGCCGCTTATCCACAGTGGGCCAGGCCACGTAGGGAAAATAGAATACGGGGATCGCCCCGATCCACAGGGTGGTGTTGGTGCCTGTCGCGAACCCATCGGAGCGGTAGTCAATCTCCCCAGCCGTCAGTTCCCAGCCGCCGGTCTTGGGCGAGCAGGAGGTAAGGCGGCATTCGATGGCGATGAAGCGCCCCGGCGCGGTGCGGAATATCTTTTCCGCGGAGATGTAATAGCCGGTGGCCGAGTCGAACAGGTGCGCCTCGTACAGGGTGGCCGTGTCCTCATTGAGGTCCAGCTCCACCCGCTCCGCGGTGCCCGTCATGGTGCCCTCGCGGAATCGCACCTGCCCGGATGCGAACACCCGGTTGCTCTGCAGGTGGACTTCGATCAGTTGGGCGTTGAGGATGAGGCCGCCGGCCTGAAAGCGGGCGTCCCGGTAGGTGTAGGTTTTCTTTTCCGCGTCGTGCTCGATGGCGGTGGATTCCACCTGCACTTCCTGCGCCGCGGCCACCCGCACCATCGAGCGCGAAGCAAGAAACCCCTCCGCCAACAGAAACAGGAACGACAGCAGAATGAACCCGGCGCACCGCGTTAGGGCCGCGGCGCGCCGGGTCAGGCATGGCCTGCCTGACATTGCTCAATGAGGGCTTGGAGGTCGGAGCGGGAAAAGTGATAGTGCTCCGCACAGAAATGGCAGTTGATCTCTGCCTGTCCGTCCTTTTCCAGCATGTCCTGCAACTCGTTCGTGTCCAGCATCCGCAGCACCGTCTCCACCTTTTCGCGGGAACAATGGCAGGCATAGGCCGGGGCGATTTCTTCCAGATAGCTGGGCGGCTCCGGCAGGCCCAGCCGTTCCAGCACTTCCTCCGGCCGGCGGGGCGCGGATTCCAGCCAGTCGCGGAAGGAAGCGTGCTCCACCAGTTCCCGCACGCCATTGAAAAACATCAGATCGCAGCCGGGCAGGGCCTGCAGGAGCAGCCCCGTGGCGGCGCGGAGGCGGATCGGTTCTTCGGGGCGGATGATCAGCCCCACGGCCAGGGTGGTTTCGATCTGGAAGGACATGGAGAGAAAATGGGACAGGTCGCGGGTGACGTCCTGGAACACGGCCTCCGTGATGCCCGTCTGCCCCACCCGCTCCGGAAAGCTGGAAACCAGCGAGACCTTGCCCCCCGTTCCCACCGCCTCTTCCAGGGTGGCTATCTCCGGCATCAGGCGCAGGCGCTGCGTGAATCCCCGCACCTGCGACAGCTCGTTCACGTCGGCCAGAATGGTGCCCACCGGCCCGCCGTAGGCCCAGCGCAGGGAAATCCGTTCCTCGTCTTTCAGGCCCACGGACAGCAGGGTCGCGCAGGTGAGCGCCTCGCTGAGCAGCCAGCCCGCAATCCAGTCGCTGTTCAGCCTCGCAATGCCCTCGCTGCACAGTCCGCCCGTCTCGCAGACGGCGAAGCGGAGATTGCTATCGGGGTAGGTGCCCCTCAGCAGGCGGTCTGTCATGATGCTGCTTCACCCAACAGGGAATCCCAGTCCTGTTTCTTCAAGGTCTCCTCCAACGCCCGCGACAACTTCCGGGTTTCCTGTTCGGTGAGGCCATAGATCATTTTGGTGCGCCGGAAGGTCACATCCTCCAGCCTGAAGGCAAGTTCCACCGTAACCATATAATCCAAATCCGCGCGCGTAAACTGAAATCGTTCCAGCAGCATCTCCCGCAGGCGGGGCTTCAATATGGCCAGGTCCACCAACTCCACCCAGCCGCTTCCGTAACGGCGGCGCCAGGCCTCGGCGAGTTCCGGCGTGAGAAAAGCCGGGGTTTTCTCAGGGGGGATGCTGACGACTTCCCCGCCGCCAAAAAGGGGCGTGGACTCGGTGAAGCGCAGGCGGGGCTTGCCGGGTGGGGGGATGTGCCGCGCCAGCTTTTTCACCGCCTTTTCCGCCAGGGCGCGGTAGCTGGTGAGCTTGCCCCCGTAGACGTTCATCCACGCTGTCCCGCCTGCGTCGCTGTACACCGCGGTTTCCGCCTCCCGGGACAGCCGGGTCAGGGAGGTTCCGCGCCCGGCGATCAGGGTGCGCACCCCGCTGTAGACGTAGAGCACCTCCTTGCGGGTCAGGCCGCGCTGGGGGAAGAAGCCGTTGAAGGCGTCCAGCAGGTAATTTACCTCCTCTTCGCTGTAGGGAATGCGGGTGAAGTCGTCGCCTTCGAACTGGGTTTCCGTGGTGCCGATCAGCGTGTAGTGCTCCTGCCAGGGCAGCACGAAGATCAGCCGCCGGTCCGTGTTCATCAGCACCAGCCCGGCCTCGATGCCGATGGACGGAATCACCAGATGGATGCCCCTGTCGTAGACCATCTTGCGGGTGGGATGGCCCGGCGTGCGCCGCTCGAAGGAGGGCGTCCAGGGGCCCGTGGCGTTGACCACCGCCCGGGCGCGGAAGGAGAAGGGCTTTCCGGTGCGCAGGCCCCTGCCCCGGATGCGGTAGTGGCCGTCTTCCAGGGTCACTTTTTCCACCGGATGGTGGTTGAGCACCGTGGCGCCGGCGTCCCGGGCGGACAGGGCGGTTTCCAGGCACAGCCGTGCGTCGAGCACCTGGGCGTCCGGATAGGCGATGGCCGCGCGCAGCCCCTGCTGGGCCAGCCCGGGGATGGCCCGCATTTCCTCGCTGGGCAGCCGGCGGGAGCGCCCGATGTTTCGCCCCAGGGCCAGCAGATCGTAAATCAACGTGCCCAGCCGGATCAGCCAGGTCGGGCGCGAGGAACCCTCGTAGGCGGGGATGATGATTTCCAGGGGCTTGACCAGGTTCGGGGCAATTTTGAGCAGGATCGAACGTTCCCGCAAGGACTCGTAAACCAGGTGAAAATCCCCGGTTTCCAGATAACGGATGCCCCCGTGAATCATCTTGGTGGACTGGCTGGAAGTGGCCTGGGCGAAGTCGTCCTTTTCCAGCAGCAGGGTGCGATAGCCCCGGTAGGCGGCCTCCCGGGCCACCCCGGCGCCGTTGATTCCCCCGCCCACGATCGCCACGTCAAATTCCATCAGTCGCGTCTCCGATCCCACGTTCCAGGCGGCGCGCCCGGCATTGGGCAAATCTCCGGCCGGAGGCGCTTCCCGCGGCACATGGAGCGGCGGTGCTCAAGGGGTGGTGGGAATATCCAGGGCTCTCAGTTCCGGGAATCGCTCCAGGTCGTAATCCACCCGTACCAGGTACAGGCCCCGCCCCGGCGCGGTGGCGTCCGCATCCTCCCTTTGCCTGCCGGCCAGGATGGCGGGAATGTCCCCCGGCGTCAACCGGCCCAGCCCCACCGCCGTCAGGGTGCCGGTGACGATGCGCGCCATGTGTTGCAGAAAGCCGCTGGCCTCGATCTCGATGCGCAGGGTGCTGTCGGGGCGCTCGCCCTCGCTCAGTTCCAGGCGCTTCACCTTGCGCACGGGGGAGCGGGCGCCGCATTCCCTGGCCCGGAAGGCGGAAAAATCGTGCGTTCCCACCAGCGCTTGCGCCGCCTCGCGCATGGCCTCCACGTCCAGGGGCGTGCGGATCCACCAACAGCCCTGCCGGGTGAAGACGGGAGGATAGGGCCGGTTGAACAGGTGGTAGCGGTAAGTCTTTCCGATGGCGCTGTGGCGGGCATGAAAATCCTCAGCCACCGGCAACAACTGCCGCACGGATATGGCGGGCGCGGCCAGACCGTTCAGGCTGGCCCTCAGCTTCCGCAAGTCCATGTCTTCCGGGACGCGGAAGTTCGCCATCTGATGCAGGGCGTGCACCCCCGTGTCCGTCCTGCCCGATCCGTAGAGCTTTACGGGTTCGCGGCACACCAGCCCCAGAGCCTCTTCCAGCTTGCCTTGCACCGTAGGGCCGTGGGGCTGGATCTGCCAGCCCTGGAAGGGAGAGCCGTCATAGGCCACCACCATGGCCACGTTACGAAGGACGGAGTTGCGCAGGGCGGATCGGGGCGCCTTCGCCGCCGCCGTGGCAGGCCGGACCTCGGGGGCGGAGCGGGCCGTCTTGGCCGGGACGCCGAATTCGCGGGGCGCAGGTTGTGAGGTGTTTCTGGCGCGCAAGGAGGCGGCCCCTTTCTGACCTGAATAGGATGGAAAGACCGGCGGCGTCCTTGCAGAATGCCCGCGCCCGGCCACCGCACAAGCGGGAGGGCCGGCGGGCGATATTGGCTGGAGATGTCCCTAGACCGCCCGCTCCACCATTTCCTTGATTTTTTGCGGGCTGTTGCCGACGAACATGTCCACCTGCTCGCCATCCTTGAACAGAATCACGGTGGGAATGCCGCGAATGCCGAACTTCGCCGGAATGTTCGGATTGGAGTCTATGTTCACCTTGGCAATGGTGAGCTTGTCGGCGTAGGAATCGGCCAACTCGTCCATGGTGGGGGCCAGGGCAAGGCAGGGGGCGCACCATTCAGCCCAGAAATCCACCAGGGTCAGGCCCTCGCTGATGCCCTTGTCAAAGTCGGTCTCCGACAGATGAATGATCTTTTCGTTCGCCATTGCAGTCAGCCCCGTTGAAAGAAATTTATGCAGGCGGTCTTTGCGGCACATCCAGGCACCGCGCCCCACTATTAATTTAATA
>CBDUSX010000212.1:0-5589 GCA_965369935.1 uncultured bacterium | reverse complement strand
CGCCTTGCCTGCCTTGAAGCGGGGCGCCTTGGAAGCGGCGATATTGATCACGGCTCCAGTCTGGGGGTTCCTCCCCTTCCGGGCGGCACGCCTGGTCACGGAAAAAGTTCCGAATCCGACCAGGGTTACGGTGTCGCCCTTGGCCAGCGCGTTGGTCATCGAGTCGAGGACGGAGTTTAACACGCGGCCGGCATCCGCCTTGGAGACCTTCGCGTCCGTGGCGACCTTATCGATCAAATCCGCTTTTGTCATGGAACCTCCTTTAATCAATGAGAATAAGCTGAACTGAACGTTGTGAGAGAAACAGGCATTGCGCCCGACCGTGCATGGGGAACGACCGGGTGATCGCCCGGCATGGAACCGCCCCCGGCTCATTTCCAGGAATTCCGGTGATCAAGCTCCGCTATGTCATCAATGAACTCCCCCGTTGCCGTCAGGCTTGGCGGGATATTAGCATTCTCCATTTCGAAAAGAAACCGCGATTGTGCACCAGTAGCGCAATTTCCGCGCCAAGAGGGTCTCCGTTCAAGGTGCCTCCGAGTCGGAAACCTTTCCGGCGCATCCCGCTCCGCTCCGTCCTGGCCAGGAGCGATTGACCCGGAAATCCGCCGCCTGCAAGGATCTCAAGGCTGCGGGTCATTGACCGGGCTCCGCCGCCCGGCCCCATGGTCATGCCCTCAGGCGCTGATGGAAAATCCGCGCTCCGGGCAGGTGTAGGATTCCGGAGGGGCGCCCACGCGCAACCCGGTCACCCGGGCCGCGGACGGGCCCCGGCGCAGTGCCTGGAGGAATTCGGCTTTGCGCTCCGGCGGCACCCGCGCCACCAGTTCCACCTCGCCGCCGGGGAGGTTGCGCACCCAGCCCGCGATGCCGAGCCCGCGGGCCAGCCGTTCGGTGAAGTAGCGGAAGCCTACCCCTTGCACGTCCCCTTCCACGACGATGCGCAGCATTTCCTCCATTTCCACTTCGCCTTAGTTCCGCGGGCGCCGCAGGCGCACCACCAGTGCGTAGGCCCCTGCGACCAGCAGCGCCGCCGCGATCAGCCAGAGCGAGTATTTTTTCAGCGCCGCCGTCAGCAACTCCGGCTCGCCGCCGAACCAGTAGCCCAGCAGGGCCAGCACCACCACCCACACCCCGGCGCCCAGGGTGGTGAACGTGACGAACGCCGCCAGGTTCATGCGGGCCAAACCCGCGGGAAGGGAGATGATCTGGCGGATTCCCGGAAGCAGCCGGCCGGTAAAGGTCGAGATTTCGCCGTGCCGCACGAAGTAGGCCTCCGCCGCTTCATAGCCCCGCAGCGACAGGCGAAAGTAGCGCCCGTAAGCACGGATCAGGCCCAGCACCGCGGGGCGGCCCAGGGTGCGCGCAAGGTAATAGTTGAACAGCCCGCCCCCCAGGGAGCCCAGCACACCCATTGCGATCACCCAGCCCAGGCTCCAGTCCGGCAGACGGCGCGCCAGATCGCCCGCGGGCGGTACGATGATTTCCGAAGGAAACGGGATCAGGCTGGATTCGATGAACATCAGCGCGAACACCCCGAAGTATCCCAGCCGCTCGATGAAGTTGTTGGCCAGCCAGCGATTGGCCCCGGCCAGCCAGGCGATTGCGTCGTGCTGGATCAGCCAGTACAGGAGCGCGCCCAGCACGGTCAGGCAGGCGGCCAGCAGTATATAGAACGCAACCGTTGATGCGGGGGCTCGCATGGGTCGTCTCACTTGGGGCGGCTCACTTGGGTCGTCTCACTTGGGGGAAAGGGCTTTCGATCGCGGCGGAAGTATCTTCAACGTTTCTTCCCGGCCGGCTTCTTCCTACGCGGATACTCTTTGCTTGCGGCGAACCGCTCGGCTCCCCGGTCAATCAGCCCCGAGGCGGCGAGCAGGGCGTTCAACTGCTTGGCCACCAGCAGGGACTCCCCAATGGGCAGGGCGGAGGTGGCCCGGTGCGTCTCCTTGGTCAGCTTCACCGCGACCGGCTCCAAGGCCGCCAGGGCGCCCACGAATTCCCGCTCCGCCTCGGCAAGGGCGGCGGCGTCGGGCGCCAGCCGGTTGATCAGGCCCGCCTCGTGCAGGCGCGCGGCCGGAAATGTGTCCGCGGAGAGCAGAAACTCCAGGGAGCGGCGGGGCCCGGTGAGATGGGTCAGCAGGGCGGTGTTGACCGCCGCGGGGAATCCGCCGCGCATCTCCAGCGCCCCGAACAGGGCGCTTTCCTCCGCCAGCACGAAGTCGCAGCCCATGGCCAGGGTAAACCCTCCAGCCACCGCGTAGCCGCGCACCACCGCCACCGAGGGCTTGCTCATCCTGCGCAGGGCCTCGAACAATCCGGTGTACAGATCGTCGAAGGCCAGGTGGCTCTCCAGGTCCTTTCCCGCAACTTTTCCCGACAGGTCGCGTCCGGCGCAGAAGTGATCCCCCGCGCCCTTGAGGACCAGGCAGCGGCAGGAGGCGTCCGCCTCGGCGGCCAGGACGCCGTCGCGCAGTCCCCGGATCAACGCTTCATTGAGCGCGTTGCGGCGCTCGGGCCGGTTCAGGATCAGCGCCGTGACGGGCCCGTCTCGTTCAATGCGGATCATGGCTGCTCCCGTTCCGGATGAACCGCGCCGCGCGGGCGCGGCGGCTATCCGCCTTTGAGGCCCTCATGATCCGGCGTCCCCGCCAGGGTGATCATGGTGACCAGGGCGGTGGCGCAGTGGCGCTCCCGGCCGTTCTTGAGGGCGAACACGTCCGACTGGGTGACGGTCAGGGTGCGCCCCGGCTTGATGACCCGGGCCCGGGAAATGAGCCGCTCGCCGTCCCCGGGCGCCAGCAGATTCAATTTATATTCGACGGTCAGCACGGACGCATCCGCGGGCATCAGGGAATAGCTCGCGTAGCCGGCCGCGTTGTCGGCCAGGGTGCCGATGATGCCGCCGTGGAAGAAGCCGTGCTGCTGGCTCAGTTCGCCGCGGTAGGCGAGCTGCAGTTCACAATACCCAGCCTGCAACTCGGTCATCTCCACGCCCAGCAGGTGCATGAAGTTTTGCCGCCCGAAGCTGTCGCGCACCCGGCGCTCAAAATCCGGATCGGGGGCCTCGAAGTTCGTCAAGCCGCCTCCTCCAGCGGGCGTGAACGGAATCGGGACATCAGGCGCCCGCGGCGCTGGCCGGCGCGGCCTTCTCCGCCCGGGCGGCGCAGGCGCGCATCTGCTCCGCAATGTCCAGCCCGGCCAGCTTGTTCCATTCCCCGGTCAGGCGGTGCGTCACCGGCCCCGGCACTTCCTTGCCTACCGGCGCGCCGTTGAACCGGCTGATGGGCAGCACGCAATAGCTGGTGGTGCTCACGAAGGCCTCGTCGGCGGTATACAGATCGTAGGGCTGCAACTCCGCTTCACTGACTTCCAGCCCCGCCCCGCGGGCCAGTTCAATGGTGGTGGCGCGGCTGATGCCTTCCAGGATGGCCCGGCTGCCGGGGGTGCGGATTTTCCCGTCGCGCACCAGGAACAGGTTGCCGTAGATCACCTCGGAAAGGTTGCCCTGCTCGTCCAGCAGCAGGGTCATGGCCTCCGGGTCGGTCTGCTTGGATTCCAGGTCGGCCAGCACCATCATCAGGCGGCTGGTGGCCTTCAGCTTGGGGTCCAGGACGGACAGGGCGGAGATGCGCGCCGCCGGCGCCACCAGGTGCATGCCCTTGGCGTAATAGGGCGCGAAGCGCGCGAAGGGCAGGGGCTCCACGATGATGGAGACGAAGGCCGGCCCGGGCTGCAGCGGGTTTCTGCCGTCCCCGCGGCTGATGGTCTGGGTGACCCAGTAATCCCCGTGCTCCTCCAGCAGGGGCAGGTTGCGCTCCAGGGTTTCCTCGCTCAGGCTTCCCAACTCGGCCATGGTCATGCCGGGGTCAATGCGCGTGAAGCGCAGGGATTTTTCCAGCCGCGCCAGGTGGGCGTCCAGCTTGAAGAGCTTGCCGTTGAAGGTGCGCTCCGTGTCGAACACCCCGTCCCCCAGGCGGTAGCCCCGGCTGGTCAGGGGCACCACCGCCTGGGAGGCGGGGACGAATTCTCCGTTGACCCAGTATGTCAGTTCGCTCATCAGCTTCTCCTGAGAATTCCCGCAAGGGGCTGTGCGCGGGCCCCGCGAACGATCGCGATTCCGCTTTATAACCTTTACAAGTCCACGCCCCGGTCCAGCTTACGGTATTGGATGGCTTCCGCAACGAAAGCCAGCTCGATATCCGGCGCGTCGGCCAGATCGGCGATGGTGCGCGCCACTTTCAGAATGCGCGTGTAGGCGCGCGCGCTCAGGTGGAGCCGCTCGGTGGCCTTGCGCAGCATGTCCAGGGTCTCGGGCTTCGGCTTGGCGTAGGTCTCGATTTCCTTGGGGGTCATCATGCCGTTGTGGCGGCTCGCCGAATCGCGGAAGCGGTGGTCCTGCCGCTCCCGCGCGGCCTGCACCCGCTCGCGCATGACCGCGGAGGCCTCCCCGCGGCGCTCGTCGGTCAGCCTGTCGAAGGGCGCCACGGGCACGTCCACCTGCAAGTCAATGCGGTCCAGCAGGGGCCCCGAGATGCGCGCGCGGTACTTCTGCACCGCGAAGGGCGCGCAGGCGCATTTGCGCCCCGGATCGCCCAGGTAGCCGCAGGGGCAGGGGTTCATGGCGCAGACCAGCAGAAATGAGCAGGGAAACTCCAGGGCCATGGCCGCGCGGGAGATGACCAGCATGCGATCCTCCAGGGGCTGGCGCAGCAACTCCAGCACGTTGCGCGGATACTCCGGCAGCTCGTCCAGGAACAGCACGCCGTTGTGAGCCAGGGAAATTTCTCCCGGTTGCGGGATGGAGCCGCCCCCCACCAGCCCCGCCTGGGAGATGGTGTGGTGGGGGGCGCGGAAGGGGCGCAGGGCCACCAGGGGCGTCTTGGTGCCCAGCAGCCCGGCGATGCTGTGAATGCGGGTGGTCTCCAGGGCCTCTTCGAAGGTGATCTCCGGCAGAATGGTGGCCATGCGCCGGGCCAGCATGGTCTTGCCGGAGCCGGGCGGCCCGATCATCAGCAGGTGGTGGTTGCCCGCCGCGGAGATTTCCAGGGCGCGCTTGGCCTGCTCCTGGCCCTTCACGTCCTGCAGGTCCTCGCTCGTCAGGCGGGAATCGTTGAACAGGGCGTGGGGGTCCACCTTGCGGAGGACGGGTTGGAACTCTCCCCTCAGCAACGCCACTACCTCTTGCAGCGACTCCACCGGAAACAGGGGCAGGCCCTCCACCACCGCGGCCTCCAACTCGTTCTCGCGGGGCAGGATCAGCCCCTTCAGGCCCAGCCGCTTGGCGGTCAGCGCGATGGGCAGCACGCCCCGCACCGGGCGCAGGTTGCCCTCCAGGGAAAGCTCCCCCACCAGCAGGTAACCCTCCAGGGCGGCGGCGGGAAAGACTTCCCAGGCCCCCAGGATGGACGCGGCGATGGGCATGTCGAAGCCGGAGCCGATCTTGCGGACTTCCGCGGGGGCCAGGTTGACCGTGATGCGGCGCACGGGGAAGGAATACCCGCTGTTGGTGATGGCGGCGGTGATGCGCTCCCGGCTTTCCTTGATCGTGCCGTCGGGCAGCCCCACGATGGTGAAGATGCTCAGGCC
>CBDUSX010000211.1:0-5625 GCA_965369935.1 uncultured bacterium | reverse complement strand
ACATGCGCGCAGGATCCGGGCGCGGAGGCGACAGTTGTCCTGCCCGTGTCCGATCCTTCCCCCGGAGACCCGCCATGAAATCCGAACATCAGAAGCCCGCGCCTGGCCTCGTGGATGAGGCACAACCACTGTCCCGGCAGCCCTTCATTTCCGCCCTGCTGGCCGATTTCGCCGCCGGGCTGACCTATGAAGCCATACCGGAGCGAGTGCGAGAGCGTGCCAAGCATCTGATTCTGGACGCCGTGGGAATTGCATTCGCGTCCACCGGCTGGGAATTCGCCCATAAAACCCTCACGGCCATGCAGGGCCTGGCAGGCGCCGGGGAGGTCAGTGTGATCGGTTTTCCGGCCCGGTTGCCCCTGCGGGATGCCGTGCTGGTGAACGGAGTACTGGTGCACGGGCTGGACTACGACGATACCCACATGGCGGGCATCATCCACACCACCGCCAGCAGCTTTCCCTGTGCCTTGGGGATGGCTGAACACACCCGGGCGCATGGCAGGGACCTGCTCACGGCCTACGTGCTGGGCGTCGAGGCGGGCGCACGCATCGCCATTGCCGCCAAGGGAGGCTTTCACCAAAGCGGATTTCATCCCACCGGGTTGGTGGGCGCGTTCGCTTGTGCGTTGATCGCCGGAAGGCTGTTCGGATGCAACGCCGAACAGCTGGCAATGGCCCAGGGAGTGGCATTGAGCACCGCGGCGGGCAGCCAGGAATTTCTGGAGGAAGGCGCGTGGACCAAGCGCATGCACCCCGGCTGGGCGGGGGTGGCCGGCATCACTGCCGCGGCGCTGGCGCGGCAAGGATTCGTAGGACCTGCCCGGGCCTATGAGGGACGCTTCGGGCTTTACAACATCTATATGGGTGCTTCGCAGGATCGGGCCGAGTTGGATCTGGCCACGGCGGGGCTGGGTGAGACCTGGGAAATCGAGCGGGTGGGCGTGAAACCCTTTCCGGCATGCCACTTCACCCATGGCTGCGCGGACGCGGCGCTGGAACTGGTGCGCAAGCACCGCATCAAGCCCGCCGAAATCAAGAAAATCACCGTGCTCGTGCCCTCCGATGTGGTGATCGACGTGATCTGCGAACCAGAGGCCAGGAAGCGCCGCCCCGTCAGCGATTACGACGCCAAATTCAGCGTGCAGTATATCGTGGCCGCCTGCCTTGTACGCGGAAAATTCGGGCTGGCCGAACTGGAACCCGATGCCCTCTCCGACCCGGAAATACTGGCTCTGGCAGACAAGGTGGAATACGCCCCCGATCCGGACTCACCCTTTCCCCGGGCCTATTCCGGTGAAGTGATCGTCACCACGGCCAAGGGCCACACCTACCGCCACCGGGAGCATGTCAACCGGGGGGCGGACGACCGGCCCTTGAGCAACGAGGAGGTTGTGGCCAAGTTCATGGAAAACGCGGAGCTGGCCGTGGCGCCCCGGCGGGCGGAATCCATCCGCGATCTGATTCTCAGCCTGGATGATCGAGACGCACGGGAAATCGCGGCCGGGCTGGGCGGCTAAGGGAGCATGAAGGCCATGGAGAACAACCAACCGGAAGAATCCCTAATCCTGGAAAGCATAGACCGCTTTCTGGAACGCGATGTGAAACCCCATGTGAGGGAGTGGGAGCACGACGACATCTATCCCCATCAGGTGGTGGCGCAAATGAAGGAAATGGGTCTGTTTGGCGCCATCATTCCCCAGGAGTACGGCGGGCTGGGGCTGTCGGCCGGCACCTATGCCAAGATCGTCGAGCGCATCTCGGTGGTGTGGATGTCCCTCACGGGAATATTCAACTCCCACCTGATCATGTCCGCCGCCGTGCAGCGCTTCGGCACCAGCGAACAGAAGCAACGCTTCCTGCCCCGCTTTGCCACCGGCGAATTGCAGGGCGGCCTGGCGCTGACGGAGCCGGACTGCGGCACCGACCTGCAGGCCATCCGCACCTCGGCCACACGGGAGGGCGAAGAGTATACCGTCAACGGCACCAAGACCTGGATCAGCAACGGCATCCACGGCAATTGCCTGGCGCTGCTGGTCAAAACCGACCCCGCCGCCGAGCCTCGCTACAAGGGGATGAGCCTGTTCATCGCAGAAAAGGGCGAGGGCTTTAACGTGAGCCGCAAGCTGGAAAAGCTGGGCTACAAGGGAATAGACAGCGCGGAGCTGGTGTTTGAAAACTACAAGGTGCCGGCCAGTAACCTGATCAGCGGGGAGGAAGGGCTGGGCCTCAACCATACCCTGGCCGGGTTGGAGCTTGGCCGGATCAACGTGGCCGCCCGCGGCGTAGGGGTGGCGCGCGCCTCCCTGAACGAGTCGCTGGCCTATGCTCAGGTGCGGCAAACCTTCGGCAAACCCATCGCCCAGCACCAGGCCATCCAGATCAAGCTGGCGGACATGGCCACCCGCGTAGAGGCCGCCCGCCTGCTGGTGGAATCCGCCGCACGCGCCTACGACGAGGGCCGGCGCTGCGACATGGAGGCGGGCATGGCCAAGCTCTATGCCAGCGAGGCGGCCATCAGCAATTCGCTGGAAGCCATGCGCATCCACGGCGGTTACGGTTACTCCAAGGAGTTCAACGTGGAGCGCTATTACCGCGATGCCCCCCTGCTGGCCATCGGGGAGGGCACCAACGAGATGCAGCGCATCATTATTGCCAAGCAATTGGTGGAGCGGAACCCGATATAACCCGCGGTGGCTGTGGGTTTGTGTTGAACAGCTACTGTTCACGCCGCCAAGGCCGGTCTTTTTTCGTATCCCCACATTGAAAGTCTGCCATGCTCCCCTTGGAAGGAATGCGCGTCATCGCCGTGGAACAATACGGGGCCGGCCCCTTTGGCACCATGTACCTGGCCGATCTGGGCGCGGAGGTGATCAAGATCGAAAACCCGGCCGAGGGGGGCGAATTGGGCCGCCGGGTGGGGCCGTTCTTCCTGGGGCCGGGTGACAGCCACTTTTATCAGAGCCTCAACCGCAACAAGCGCAGCTTCACCCTCAATCTCAAGGTGCCTGGCGCGAGCGAAGTGTTGCACGATCTGGTCGGCTCCGCGGATGCCGTGCTCAACAATCTTCGGGGCGATCAGCCCGCCAAGCTGGGGCTCACCTACGATCAAATCAAGGCGGTAAACCCGACGGTGGTCTGCGTGCACCTCTCAGCCTACGGACGGGGAGGGTCGCGGGCCGATTGGCCGGGGTTCGACTATCTCATGCAGGCGGAGGCAGGCTATCTTTCTCTCACGGGCGAGCCCGAAGGCCCCCCTTCCCGCTTCGGGCTTTCCATGGTGGACTTCATGACGGGCCTCACCGCGGCCTTCGCCCTGCTCGCTGGGGTCGTTCAGGCTCGTGCCACGGGGCAGGGGCGCGATCTGGACACCAGCCTCTTTGACGTGTCGATCTACAATCTCAATTACCTTGCCACCTGGTATCTCAACGAGGGTTTCGTGCAGGGGAGAGAGGCGAACTCGGGCCATCCTTCCCTGGTGCCCAGCCAGCTCTTCCGCACCAAAGACGGCTGGATTTTCATTATGTGCAACAAGGAGAAGTTCTGGGGCATCCTGGCCGCGGCGCTCGGCAAGCCGGAATGGGCGGAGGATCCCCGCTTCGCCACCTTTCAGGCTCGCCTGGAAAACCGGGAGCAGGTTTCCGCCATGCTGGAGAAAATGTTGGCCAAGGAAACGACCTCGGAGTGGCAAAGAAAATTTGCCGGCAAGATTCCCGCTGCCCCCGTGAACGACCTGCGCGGGGCCCTGGAAAATCCCCTTGTGCGGGAGGAGGGGCGGCTGAGAGATTATGCCCACAGCGCCGGGGGCGAGGTGCGCATGGTGGCCGGGCCGGTGCATTGCCCCGGCGATGAACCCCCCGCGCGCGCCGCGCCGGCCCTGGGCGCGGACACGGAAGAGCTGTTGCGGGAGTTGGGTTACGAGGAGGCTCGCATCACCATGCTCCGCGACACCGGCGTGATTTGAGAGCATGGCGGGCATTCCGACGAAAAACCGGAAAGGTTGGAAGGCCAGGGGGTGATCGCCTGTGAGCGGCCCAGAGGATCAGTGGCCGAACGGAAGGAGCGGTAGTGAACAAACGAGATGTCTTGAGCGAATTTGAGCGGCGCACCGCCAAGGCACTGGCCATGGGCGGTGAGAAGAAACTGGCCCAAAGGCGCGCCGCCGGCCTGCTTAACGCGCGCGAGCGCATCGCCTATTTGACGGACGAGGGCAGCTTCCTGGAATCCGGGCGCTTTGGCTTTTCCTCCGGCAACCCGGAAGATCGGGAAACCACGCCCGCCGACGGAAAAATCGCGGGATATGCCCGGATCGATGGACGGGAGGTGGCCCTGGTGGCCAACGACTTCACGGTCAAAGGGGCTTCCAGCAGCGCCACCAACGGCAGGAAAATCGCCCAGATGAAGCGCAACGCCACCCAAAGGGGGCTGCCGATGGTCTTTCTCGGGGAGTCCTCCGGGGCCAGGATGCCCGATACGATGGGTTCCTGGGGCATGGGAACCATGCTGGGCAATGACCCTACCCAATACCAGCGCATGAGGGAAACCCCCTGGGCCGCGGCAGTGTTGGGCAACTCTTTCGGCTCGTCGGCATGGTATTCCGTCTTGTCCGAATTTAACGTGATGCGCAAAGGCTCGATCATGGCGGTTTCCAGCCCGAGGCTCTGCTCGCTGGCCATCAATGAGCAGGTCGATCCGGAGGTGCTGGGAGGCTGGCGCTTGCACGCGGAGGTTACCGGTTTCGCGGACGCGGTCGTGGAGAACGACGAGGAAGCCCTGGACGCGATCCGGGAATTTCTCGGGTATCTTCCTTCCCATCACAACGAGGCGCCGCCGGAGCGGCCCGTGCCAAAGGGGTCGGGGGATGACGGGGCGCGGGTACTGGATTTGCTCCCGGAGAGTCGTACGCAAGTCTACGATATGGGGGCGGTTATCCGGGCGGTGATGGACAGGAATAGCGTTTTTGAGCTAAAGGCGCGCTACGGAAAGGTGGGCGTCACAGCTCTGGCCAGGCTGAATGGGAAAACGGTGGGTGTCGTGGCCAACAACCCCCTCTTCAAAGGAGGCGCCCTTGACGCGGATGGCTGCGACAAGATTACGAGCTTTTTGGTGCTGTGCGATTCCTTCAACATTCCCATCCTGATGTTCGTCGATACGCCCGGCTTTTTTATTGGCGTCGATGTGGAAAGGAAAAAAGCGGCGGGTAAAATCATGAATTTCATGAATGCCCTCGCCCTCTGCACGGTGCCCAAGCTCTCCCTTATTCTGCGCAAGTCCTACGGTCAGGCCTATCTGAATATGGGGGGCGGGCGGAACTCGGACGATGTGGCGGCGTGGCCGACGGCGGAGGTCAGCTTTATGGATCCACGTTTTGCCGTGCATGTGGTGCACGGCAGCCGCGGCAAAAAATACACCGATCCCGACACGCCGGAATTTCAGCGGGCCTTGGCGAGAATGCAGGGCGATGCGGAAATTTGGGATATCGCGGGCAACTATTCCGTGCAGCACGTGATCCGCCCGGAAGAGACAAGGGCCTATCTGATCCGGATGCTGGAGGTGCACCAACTCCGCCTTCGCAACGGCGTCGGCGAACACCTGATGCGCGCCTGGCCCACCAGCTACTGAGCTGAC
>CBDUSX010000210.1:0-5645 GCA_965369935.1 uncultured bacterium | reverse complement strand
CCCGGCCAGCGCGCCCAACAGCAGGTATTCGGTGGCCAGCACGCGCGCCACGGCGTGGCGGGTCGCTCCGAGGGTCTTGAACAGCACGGCCTCCCGGATGCGCTCGTACTTGGTGGTGCTGATCGTGCCGAACAGAATCACCAGTCCCACCGCGATGCTGAAGCCCGCCATGAACTGAATCACCGTACCGATGCGGTCAATGATTTCCTGAATGGCCCGGAAGATTGCCGCCACGTCAATCACCGCCACGTTGGGCAGCCGGGCCACGATCCGCCGCTGCAATTCCGCCTGTTGCGCCGGCCCCCGCGCGCGGACGGCAGCCACGAACATTTGCGGCGCGTCTTCCAGCGCACCGGGCAGAAACACGAAGGAGAAGTTCTCGCGGCGGTTGGTCCAGTCGATGCGCCGCACGCTGGTGATCGTGGCGCGGACGAGGACGCCCTGGATATCCAAAGTCACCGTCTCGCCCGGTCCCATGCCCGTCGCGTCCGCCCACCACTCCGCCACGGACACCTGGGCGCCGGCCACCGCGGGGTCGAGTTCGAAGCGCCCCTTGTGCACCCGCTCTCCGCCGGTCAGCTTGTCCCGGTAAGTGAACGCGAACTCGAACCCCAGGATGCGGCGCAGTTCGGGGTCTTCGATCTTGTCCAGTTGCAGGCGGCGGCCGTTGAGGGCGTTCAGCCGGCCCCGCACCACAGGAATCATGGCGATCGGTTCTACCCCCGTTTCCGCCAGAATGGCCTTGAATTTCGCCCGCTGGGTTTTCTGAATATCTATGAAGAACAAATTGGGCTGGTTCTCCGGCGCGTTGCCCGATGCCTGGCGCAACAGGTCGTGCTGAATCAGGTACACCGCCAGCACCAGCAGCACCCCCAACCCCATGGACACCACGATCGTGGAAGTCTGGTTGCCCGGCCGGTACAGGCTGGCCAGGCCCTGCTTCCAGACGAAGGAGGCCGGCTTGGGCATCCGGCGCAGGGCCAGCAACAGGCCCCAGGCGGCGAGTTGCAACGCCACGAAAGTGGCCGCCAGCGCGCCCAGGGAGACGGCCGCCAGCCTGCCGGTGCCCACCTGCCACAGCACCAGCAGCACCACCAGGATCAGCGCGGACAACACGGGCCACACCGCCCGGCGCAGCCGCTGGGCCATGGGCGGCAGGGCCTCCACCTGCCGCCGGAACACGCGCGCGGGCGGCACCTTTCGCACCATCAGCAGGGGGGGCAGGGTGAACCACAGGGTGGTGATGAGACCCAGCAAGGTGCCCTCCAGCACCGCCGTGAGGGACAGGGCGGGGCCGAAGGAGGTGGGCAGATAGTCGGTCAGCATGCGCATCAGCACGCCCTGCACCCCCAGCCCCAGCAGGGCTCCCGCCAGGCTTCCCGCCAGCCCCAGCACCCCGGCCTGCAACAGGTAGATGGCCATCAGCTGCCGCGAGGTGGCGCCCAGACATTTCAGGATGGCCAGCACCTCCAGCTTCTGGCCCAGGAAGGAGCGGATCGCGCCCGCCACGCCGATACCCCCCAGCATCAGGGCGGCCAGCCCCACCAGCTTGAGATAATCGGTCAGCCGCCCCAAAAAGCGCCGCACCCGGGGCTGGGACTCGTCGTAGGCCCGGATGCGGGCGAAGCGGTCGGGCAATTCCGCCTTCAGCCGCCGGGCCACGGCCAGGGGGTCGGTTTCGGGTTGGAGCTTCACCAGCGCCTGATGATGAATGTGGCTGGTGGGCTGAATCAGGCCCGTGGCCTGCCCTGCCGCGGCCGTCATCATCAGTTGCGGGCCCAGGGCGAAGAACTGCACCGGGCGATCCGGCTCCCGCGTGATTTCCCCGGCAATGCGGAACTCGCGTTTTCCAATGCGCAGCCGGCCGCCCACGGCCACGCCCAGCTGGCTCAGCAGGGCCGGATGCACCAGCACCGTGCCGTCCCGCAGCATCTCCCGGAACGGCCGCCCGGAACGGGTTTCCACCGTGCCGTAAAACGGATAGCCCGGCCCCACCGCCCGCACGTCCACCAGGTGGGCGCGCCCCTCAGGCGGCACCACGGCCATCGCGGCGAAGCCGGCGTTGTAGGCCACCCGGGCCCCCTTTTGCTCCAGGCGCGCCAGCGCCGCCCGCTCCCGGGAGGTGAAGGTGCGGTGGCTGGTCAGGGACAGGTCCGAGGCCATCAGGGAGCGCGCCTCCACCCGGATCGCCTCCTCCAGCCCGTAGCTGAAGGATTTGACCGCGACCAGCCCCCCCACGCCCGCCGCGATGCTAAGCACCAGCAGCAGCAGCCGTGTCCAGGAGGCGCGGGTTTCCCGCCACAGCATGGCCCAGACGAATCGGCTCATGGCCGCGCCTTCCGCCGTCTTCCGCTTCGCACGGCCGGGCGGTCCCCCACGATGCGGCCGTCGCGGAGATTGACGATGCGCTCCGCCGCCGCCGCGATTTCCGGGTCGTGGGTCACCAGCACCATGGTGGTTTTCCGCTCCCGGTGCAGATCCTTCAGCAGCTCGATGATGCGCCCCCCTGTTTCGGTATCCAGATTGCCGGTGGGTTCGTCAGCCAGCAGCACGGTGGGCCGGCAGGCGAAGGCCCGCGCGATGGCCACCCGCTGCTGCTCTCCGCCGGAAAGCTGGGCCGGGTAGTGGCTGCCCCGGGCCTCGAGCCCCACCATTTCAAGCAATTCGGCGCCCCGCTTGTGGGGCAGGGGCAGGCCCCGGATTTCCATGGGCACCAGGATATTCTCCAGGGCGGTGAGGGAGGGAATGAGCAGGAAGGACTGGAACACGAATCCGATGGCCTGGCTGCGGAAGCGCGCCAACTGATCCTCGTTCATTTGGGACAGGGTCTGGCCGTTGACCCGGATTTCACCGCCGGAGGGGTCGTCCAGCCCCGCGATCAGGCCCAGCAAGGTGGACTTGCCGCTTCCCGAAGGGCCCATCACGGCCACGAACTCGCCCGCCCCGATGGTCAGGTCCAGCGGGTGCAGGACGGTCAGGGGACGGCCACCGCTGCTAAGGACTTTGCTGACCTGATTGAGAACGATCATGGAGGGCAAGATTGCCCGGCCGGGGGCGACGTGAAGCGCCGGGCTTGCGGAGGCTCGGTGATCCGGCCCCACGGATGCCGGGCACGGGCCGGGGTTATGCGGGGAATCAGGCCTGAGCCTGTTTTGCGGGAGGGCTGGCCCCCTCGAGGTGCTCCAGGGCCCGCTTTTCCCCACGCTCCCGGGATGTTTCCATGGACGCTTCGGTCTGAACGCCCAGGCCGTCGGCGACGCGGTTCATGAAGTTGAACACGGAGACCACCATTACGATGTCCATGATGCCCCTATCGTCGAAGCCCGCTTCGCGCAGGGGCGCCAGGTCTTGCTCACCCACCTCGCCGGGCGCGTCGTTGAGCTTGACGGTGTAGTCCAGCATGGCCCGTTCCTGCTCGTCCAGTTCCGCCCGCTTGTAGTCGTGCTCGATGTGATAGACCAGCAGGTCGTCGCGGGTGACGGCACGGAGATACTCTCCGTGATTGACCATTCAGTAATGGCAGCCGTTGAGCTTGGACACCAGGGTGGCGATCATCTCCTCGCGTCTGCGCCCGAGCGTGGAGCCGCCGAAGGTGATGACCGAGTTTAAATCCTTGATCCCCCGCATCAGGGCCGGGTTGAGGCTGAAGGATTTTATTACCGGCGACACGCGCCCGCCCCGCGCCTCCATGATCTCCTCGTACAATTCCTTCAGTTCCCCCTCGGCGTCGGCTGGCTCGATCTGTTTGATGTAGGTCATTGCGGTCTTCCTGTACGGGTTCGCACCGCCCGAACGGGCAGGATCGGTTCAGAATGCAGGCGTTCGGCGGCACTGACTGTAAGGATCGTCACATCCGGAGCAGGGATCAGTCTATCCAACACGTCCGGAGGCGGCAAGCAAAAGCGCGGGCTGTCCGGGCATTTTTGCGGGCAGGAGGCAGCTATGCTAGGGTGCCTCCCAATCTTGGCAAGGATGAGGGAAAGGCAACGGGATGGACCTTGAACGGGCAATAGATTCCATCTGGGAATCCACCAAGCAGGGCATCTACTATCCGCCGGAATGGAAGGGCAAGCTTTCCCTGGAGGCGGGCTACCGGGTGCAACTGGGCCTGCTGGACCGGAACGTCGAGTTCGGTCAGCGCCACGCGGGCTGGAAGGTCGGGCTGACGGCCAGGGCCATCCAGGACCAGATCGGGTACCATGAGCGGGTGTTCGGGTTCCTGCTGGGAACGGGCAGCCGGGTCTCTGAAACAGTCATCGCTTGCGAGGATCTGGTGGCGCCCAGTTTCGAAACCGAGCTTTGCCTCACCCTGGGCCGGGAGCTGCAGGGCCCGGGCGTGTCGCTGGACGAGGCGCGCGCGGCCATCGCCGCGGTGGCGCCGGCCTTGGAAATCGTGGAAAGAAGGGGCGACTTCACCGCCGACTTTTCCCTGGCCCTGGCGGACAACGTGCAGCAGAAATATTTCGTTACCGGCGAGGCGGTCCCGGTGGACGGCGCGGCCACGGACCTGAGCCAGGCCACGGCGGACATTTTCATCAACGGCGAGCAGGTGGACAGCGCGCCCGGCTCCAACGTGATGGGCGGGCCCGCGGCGTCGCTGGTCTGGCTGGCCGAAAAGCTCGCTGAATTCGGGCGGGGCCTGGAGAAAGGTCAGCAGATCATGTCCGGCTCCTTCACCCGCCAGTTCGCCGTCGCCCAGGGAGACGTGATTGAAGCCAGCTTCGATCCCTACGGCAAGGTCTCCGCGGAGTTTCAGTAAGGCTCCAGGAAATTCAGGCCGTGCTGCGGGGCCAGCCGGCGGCTGGCGGAGCGGCCGCGCCGCAAACCGATTCAAAGAAAATCGATCCATAGACATGCGAGGAAGCCATGAAGGTAGATGAAGCCCTTGACACCATGTGGGACGCCTTTCAGCAAGGGGACCATTTTCCCGAGGCGCTGCGGGGCAAGCTGAGCCTGGACGAGGGTTACCAGGTGCAACTGGGCATGATGGCCCGCCGCCTGGACGGCGGGGAAAAACAAGCGGGCTGGAAAATCGGGCTGACCTCCCAGGCCGTGCGCGACGCTTTCGGCGCGGAGGCCCCGGCCTTCGGCTACCTGCTGGAAAGCGGGGTCTATGGCCCCGGCCACGAGTTCGCCTTCGACGAGATGACCGTGCCCCTGATCGAATCCGAGCTGTGCATCACCATGGGCGGCGGCCTGAAGGGGCCGGGGGTGACGCGCGAGGCCGTGCTGGACGCGGTGGCCTCCGTGGCGCCGTCCTATGAAATCCTGGAGCGGCGGGCCGACCTGCGCGCGGACCTGGCCCTGGGGGTGGCGGACAACGTCTTGCAGACGGGGTTCGTGCCGGGTACGGACATCGCGCCCTTTCCGCGGGATCTGGACCTGGCCGAAATCGAGGCCGAGGTGCTCACCAATGGAGAAGAATTCCTGAAATGCGTGAGCCGGGAGGTGATCGAGAATCAGCTGGACTCCATCGCCTGGCTGGCCAACAAGCTGGCGGAATTCGGGGTGGCTGTCGAAGCCGGGCAGCGCATCATGAGCGGCTCCTACTATCCGCCCAAACCGGTCAATAAGGGGGAGCGCTGGGACACCAGCTTCTCCGGCGTGGGCGAGATCAGGGTCAAGTTCGTCTGAATGCCGGCGGC
>CBDUSX010000209.1:0-5653 GCA_965369935.1 uncultured bacterium | reverse complement strand
CCGGCAGCGGCGTACCCGGCAGCGCTTGCGGCAGGGCGGGATGAACTGGTAGGGGAATGAAACCTTTCAGCCCCGGCGCGGGCCTCCCGCGTCAAGTCACACCCGCACTTGGAGGCAGCATGAAGCCGATCCAACTGGGCGACATCTCCATCTCGCGCGTGGTGGAATCCGAGGGACCGACCCCGGCGGGGTTTCTTTTGCCCGATGCCACGGAGGATAACCTGCGGCTCCACGCGGAGTGGATGGCGCCGCATTTTTACGACCCGCAATCGGGCAAGCTGTTGATGAGCATTCACAGCTTCATCCTGCGCACGCGCCACCACACCATCCTGGTGGACACCTGCCTGGGCAACGGCAAGAAGCGCTCCGTGCCCAACTGGAACATGCGCGACGGGCCGTTTCTGGAGGACCTGCGGGCCGCCGGCGTGTCCCCGGAGCAGGTGGACGTGGTGCTGTGCACTCACCTGCACGTGGATCACGTGGGCTGGAACACCCGGCTGGAAAACGGCCGCTGGGTGCCCACCTTTCCCAACGCTCGCTATCTGTTCGCCCGCGAGGAATGGGAGCATTGGCGGGAATCCAAAGAGGAGCAGACCGCGGAGGTCATGAAGGACAGCGTGCTCCCCATCATCGAGGCCAAGCAGGCAGACTTGGTGGAGTCCGATCACGCCATTGACGACGAGCTGCGCCTGGAGCCCACCCCCGGCCACACGCCGGGCCACGTGAGCCTGCACCTCTCATCCGGGGGGCAGGAGGCCGTGATCACCGGGGACATGATGCACCATCCGGTGCAGATGGCCGAAGTGAGCTGGTGCTCCCATTTCTGTGTGGACAAGGCGCGGGCCATCGCCACCCGCAAGGAGTTCCTGTCACGTTACGCCGACCGGGACGTGATCATCCTGGGCACCCATTTTGCGGCGCCCGTGGCCGGGCACATCGTCAGCGCCGGGGAGGCCTGGCGCTTCGAGGCGTGAGGCTTGGCCGGGCCGTGTGGCCTTGGAAGCTACCCCGCCTTGGCGCGGGTGGCGGGGGGAAGGGAGATGACCCGCCCCTCGGGCCGGCCCTGGGGATGGTCCTTGCCGATCAGCCTTATGGCCAGCCGCCGCTTGCCCCGCCCCAGCAGGAAATTCTGCAGGATTTCCTCCACCTCCTGGCGGGTCAGGGCCTCCACGGCGCGGATGTCTTCGCTGACGTGATCGAATTTCCCGTCGTTTTCAAACGCGATCCAGAACAGGCCCTGCGCGGCTTCCATGAAGTTCTTGTCGCGCATCAGCTTGGCCTGAATCACCGCCTGCCTGTAGTTTTCGAAGGCCTCATCGGACATGCCGCCGAATGCTTCGACGAACCGGGGGATATAGGCCCGCATGCGCTTGAACAGCAGATCGGCGGGATAGGCGCCGGACTGCACCAGAAAGTTGAAGCTGAGCGTTTTCTTGATTTGCCCCATGCCGGCATAGACGATGTAGCCCAACTGCTGCTGGGTGCGCATGTTGAAATAGAACTTCTCCCGCAAGGGCCGGCTGATCATCAGCGCCGCGCCGCGCAGGCGGGCGTTGGTGCGGCCGATCTGGTAGTACAGGCCGGCGAAGGAGTTGTTGATCTTCAGCCGGTCGCTGAACACGTAGTTGGAGCCCAGGGGCAACACGCGCACCTCGTTCTCAAGCCGCTTGGCCTTGGGCAGCACGCCGCCTCCCAGCGAGGCGATGGCCCGCCGGATGGCCGGGCGCAAGACGGCCGGAGACAGGTTCCCGAACACCACCCCTTGCACGTAGGTCTTGCCGAACAGGCGCGAGGCGAAGTCCTGCACGTCCTTCAGGGTGGCGCCCTCCAACTCGCGCTCCAGGGCGTCGCGGCTGAAGTTGGGCACCACCAGCAATTGATTGCGGTAGTACTGGGCCTGGCGGAAAGGCTGGGCGAAGCGGGCGTTCTGCAGGGCCCTGCGCTTGCGCTCCTTGAGGGAGGCGAAGCGCTTCTCGTCAATGGGCACGCGTTTCAGCCGGCCCACGATGTCTTCCAGCAAGTCGAGCATATTGGCGGAATAGCCGCCCAGATCCACCGTGACCCCGGCTTTCACCATGTCGATGGAGTAGGACAGTCCGGCCAGCCTGATGGGATAGCCGTACTCGTTGAGCGCCTCCTCGATGCCAGCCTGATAAAGCTGTCCCAGCACGGCCTCGCGGGGATTGTGGTAGCCCAGATCCGTGTTGAACTTCAAAATGATCTCCGCCTTGGGCTGGCGGAAGCGCCAGTCGGGCAGGTAGAAGATTTTGGCCCGCTCGTTGTCCATCAGCTTCACCGGCAACCCCAGGCTGTCCTTCAGGATGCGCGGTGCAAACCGCCGCCGCTCCTCCGGGGTCAACTCCTTCTCCAGGCGCGCCAGCAGGGCCTGCGCGTCTTTGAAGATGGCGCCCCGCAGCGGCTCCAGCTTGCCCCGCACGCCTTCCGGCACCCCGTCCATGCGCAGCCGGTGGAAGGTGGTGTCCGCCAGTTTGAGGCGCCCGGAGGGCTCGCCCAGCGCAACGCGCTTCGGAATGTAGGGGTTGGGCACGGGCGGATGCCAGCGCGCGTCGGGCCGCGTGGACCATAGCTTGCGGTAGGCTTCGCCGGTGATTTCCCGGTAGCTGTACTTCGTTCCGTAGATGGGCTCCACCTTGTCCGTTTCGATGCCCTTGGCGGTCAGGGTGACGAGCATGTTGTCCGGCGTCATGCGGGCCAGCAACCCGGAGATGGTCTCAGCATCGAACTCGGTCATCATGGCCGCCACCTTGGGCAACTCCCGCAGGGGATACACGCGCATCAGGGCGCTCAACCGCCGGGCCTGACCGGCGGCGCCCTGCCGGGCCCGGTAGCGGTAGTTGATCTCCGCCATGACGCGATTTTCCTCGAACACGTGGCGCGGAACGCCGGAGGCCTTCAGCCCGTTGATGGCGCCAAGCACCAGCCGAAGCACTTCCGGGTAGCGGCGCAACCCCTCCGGAGTCAGCGCGATGCGCAGGTCGAAGGAGGCGTAATCCGCGGTGCTTTGGCCCGCCCCGGCGGAAAGGGTGGCCGCCAGGTTCTCTTTTTTCAGCAGGGACAGCAGGCTGCCCTCGCCCTCGTGGCCGAGCACGAATCCGATCAGGTGCAGGGGCTTGGCGCGGAACATTTGCTGGGTGGGGGGCAGGGGAAACTCGATCGCCAGCGCCCGCTGGTCGGCGATAGGCTCCACGGAGAGCAGCCGCAGGGCGGGAACGCGCTTCAGGTATTGCTCCGCGTACCGGTGGGGAGGCAGATTGCGGTTGGGCACCTGCTCGAACCGGCCCCGCACCATGCTTTCCAATTCGTCCAGGTTGCGGTTGCCCACCAGGGTCAGGGCCATGCGGTTGCTGGAATACTGCGCCCGGTAGAAGGCCCGCAATTCCTCATTGCCCACCCCTTTCAGGGTCTCCAGGGTGCCGGTGGAGAAGCGCCCGATGGGATGCCCCTCCTCGTAGACGCCGCGCTGCACCTGGAGCACGCGCCAATAGTCGTTTTCCAGGTTCTTGGAATGCTCCGAGTTCACCGCATTCACCTCCCGCCCGGCGTACTCCTCATTGAACAACGGCGCGCGGAAGAAATGGGCGAAGCGGTCCAGGGCGCCCTCGAAACCTTCGTGGGAGACCGAAAAGTAATAGTTGGTGTGGTCGTCGGCGGTGTAGGCGTTGCTGCCGCCCCCTTGGGCGGAAAGGTATTTCTGGTAGGCGCCGGGCTCCGGGTACTTCTTCGTTCCCAGAAACAGCATGTGCTCCAGGAAGTGCGTCATGCCCGCGCGGCCCTGCGGATCGTCCAGGGAGCCCACCCCCACGCTCATGGCGGCCGCGGAGCGGTCGGCCAGCGGATCGGAAACGAGGATCACCTTCAACCGGTTGGCCAGCACCAGATGGCGGTAGCTCGCGGCCTCGCGCTCCGGCGATAGCAGCGCCTGCACCGACTTGCGCTCCACCGGGCGGGGCTCGCACCCCGTCACGGCCAGGACGAGCAGCAGCACGGCCGAGAAAAGCGCCGTGCGAGACAACCAAGCCTGCCACGATCTGCGATCGATCACCTGCGTTACTCCCTGTTATATTTGATATATTTCGTCCGCCAACCTCGCCGGAGGCGCCGTCCGCCCTCATCCCCGCAGCCTTTTCCAACCTGCCCCGGTCAACAACCTTTCCACAAACCGATCCAACCTGCGGTAATCTGGTTTATATGCGGAGCGACCCAATATAGAACAAAATAGAACCGGTCTCAAAATTACCTGTGCGCCGCGCCAACGGCGGAGGCGCCGGTGGATTTTCTGTGCTTGCCCCTTGTCATCGGAGATTCATTCGGCATAAGTTCATTATACGAATCAGGATTCGCGGAGGCGCGCAAACAGTCCACCGTACCGTCGTCCGACAACCAACTCCAGCGCTACCTCCAACCTTCTCCACGGCGCAAGCGAGCGCAATTCCGCCCATCCCAACTGGAGAGAGACATCCATGAGTGCGAGAGAACGTGATCTGCAATCGGCCATCGCCGCCGATCAAAAGCATTTGATCCACCCGCTGCACCATCCATCAGCGCACGAAGCACCGAAAATCTGGGTGAAGGGCCGGGGGACCGTACTCACGGATTCACAAGGCAACGAATACCTGGACGGACTCTCCGGGCTGTGGAACGTCAACGTGGGCCACGGACGCAAGGAACTGGCCGACGCGGCGCAGGCGCAAATGGAAACCCTGGCCTACGCCTCCAACTACGTGGGCAACTCCAACATGGCCGTGATCGAACTGGGCGAGCGGCTGGCCGCGCTGACCTACCCTTCCATCAACACCTTCTTTTTCACCAGCGGAGGGGCGGAGTCCACGGAAAGCGCCATCAAGACCGTGCGCTTCTACTGGAAGACCCAGGGCAAGCCGGACAAGACCCACGTCATCTCGCGGAAGCTGGGCTATCACGGCGTGACCCTGGCCGCCATGAGCGCCACGGGCATTGACACATACTGGCACATGTTCGAGCCGCGGGTGCCGGGCTTCAGCCACATCGAAAGCCCGTATCCGTATTTCTTCAACCACAAGTTCAAGCCGGGCAACGGGGCGGCCACGCCGGGCATCGCGGCGGCCAACCTGCTGGAGGAGGAAATCCTGCGCCTCGGGCAGGACAAGGTGGCCGCCTTCATCGCAGAACCGGTGCAGGGGGCCGGGGGCGTGATCGTGCCTCAGGACGACTATTTCCCGCGCATCCGGGAGATCTGCGACCAGTACGACGTGCTGTTGATCGCGGATGAGGTGATCACGGGCTTCGGCCGCACGGGCAAGTGGTTCGCCCTGGAACACTGGGGCATCGAGCCGGACATCCTGAACTTCGCCAAGGGCATCACCTCGGGCTACCTACCCATGGGCGGAATCGGGATAACGGACAAGATCCGCGAGGCCATCCACTCAGCGGAACTGGCAAACCGCTACATGCACGCATTCACCTATTCCGGCCATCCCACCTGCGCCGCGGTGGCCCTGGCCAACCTGGATTATTTCGAGAGCCAGGACCTGGTCTCCAAGGCCGCGGAGACGGGCGCCTACATGAACCGCGCCCTGAAGGCGTTGGAATCCCATCCCAACGTGGGGGAAGCCCGCGGGCTGGGCATGATGGCCGCCCTGGAACTGGTGGAGGA